>JAYVXK010000167.1:0-2454 GCA_043785265.1 Myxococcales bacterium
TCGAACGAGCGGTCAAGTGTCTACGGCCCAACGAGAGGAGCAAACCATGACTCGCTCTTGATGCCCTCGAAATCAGGCTCCTTCTTCGCACGGTCTTTCACTGCGGCGCCACCCTGCGCGATGGCTGCGGTCAGCGCGTCCTTCGTTTTGGGATCGTGAAGGCGCGCGAACGCGCACGCGAGGTTGTAGCGGGCGAGTGGATGCGTCGCGTCTACGTCAATCGCTCGCTGGAAGAGCGCCGCGCCAACCGCGTACTCACCCTTCTTGTGGTGAGCGAAGCCCGCGTCGTTGTAAGCGCGAGCGGCAGCCACATGAGTTGAGATCGTGTCGATCACGAAGGTGTCCGAGTATTCGCCGCCATATCCGTGACCAATCGCACCCAATGTGCCGCCGTCTGGAGAGAGGCCGATGAACTCTGGGTGCCAGCGATCAAGGTGGCCTGCGCCAACGAGCGTGATCACCACGGACGCCACTTCGCCTTTTTTGCGAACGCCAACCTGGAGCGAGCCAGGCTTGGTGACATTGTCACCCAAGATCGCCGACCATGTGATCTCAAGATCGTCGTAGATCCACTTGCTCTCGCGCTTGGTGCCGATCCCCTGCGATTTAGCCTTTGCGAGCATCGCGACACTCTTCGCGTCCCCCGCGTCGTGCAGCTCGCTCGCCGACTTGGCCGTCCCCGTCTTCATGCCGCATCCGACGCTCGGCTTGCCGCCAAACTCGCCGCAGTAGCCGAGCGTCGCGCCGTCGTCCGAGAAACCGAAGAAGCGCGCATGGTCCATCATCCCGGCAACCAATGCCGGCAGCGGTGGATTGATCGGCACAGGCACCAGAACCAACGCGTTGGCTCCGGAGTCCGCGACGGGCGCGGGCGCGGAGTCCGCGACGGAGACCGAGACGGGCGCGGAATCCGCGACGGAGACCGAGACGGGCGCGGCGTCGGAGCTCGACGCCTTCGTAGGATCATCGACCGGCGGAGGGTTGCACGCTGCAATCAGTGCAAGCTGCAAAAAAATGAGCGAGCGGATCACCATAGCGAAAAGTCGAAGGTCAGTCTGCCGCGCACGCCACGCACGTCATCGAACAATTCGCTCGAAAGCGGCAAAAAATAGCCTCCAACCAGATTGAGGTACACGTTTTGTGTCGCGAACAAGTGGACGCCGCCGAGCGGCTCGAGGCACGCCACAGTCCCCGTGTTGAGTTGAAAGAACGCTCCACCCTCGAGGCCAAAGAACGGCACCAACCACCGTCGCGCGGGGTTGCGCTCGAGGCTCAGATCAAAACCAATCGTTGGAATGAGTGCGTCGTGCACGTCGCCTTTGTACGGCAAGTCGGCGGGCCCGCGTTTGGTCGAAGTGAGAATGTCGAAGGCCAGATAAACGCGACCGTGACTGGGACCGCGCTTTTCGTTGAGGTGAATCCACGCGGCCGGCAGGATCTCGACGCGTGCCCCCACGAATATGCCCAATTTTTCCGGGCTATTTGGGACGAACATCGAAAAGCCGACTCCAGGCATGAAGAACGACTCGTGCTCGTCTTCGACGACGATCTTGATTTCGCGGGGAACTTTGTGGGCGCCATCGGTCACCGTCGCGACCACATGGTAGACGCCGACGTCACTCTCTTGGGGTGTCCACGTGACGAGCACACTGCCTTCGCCAGGTTCTGCTTTCGCGTTGAGCGGCAAGCCGGAGACGTTGTAGGTGAGTGGATCGGCGTCCTCGTCGGTCGCGCGCAAAGTGATCGTCACCTTCTCTTTGGTCGAGGTCGTGTAATCCGACTGCGACTCCTCCCACACCGGTGCGTGCGATCCAGTCCCACTTCCTGCGGCGATCGGCGTCGTGGGTTGTGCGACCGATTGAGCCAAAGCGGACGGACCAAGCAGCGCGATTGCGACAGCCAACCAAAACGAACTGAACCGCGAACTCACCATCATGCGAGCCATGATACGCAACTCTGGCACAAACCCCCATCGGCACCGGTGCAAGTCCAGCCGCGGGAACCCCTCCCGTCCTCTGTTGACCACGCTACGACGCCTCACGAGGCGACGATCGCACCTCGAGAGGCTCGTCGATCGCCCATAGTCAACGATCGACACGCGCCATCACCAAAGAAAGACACGCGAGGCGGTCGGTCCGCTCGAAGAGGCCATGTCACGGCTTACCAAGGCCATCGATCTGCCTAGTGTACACGAATGCATGGCCTCATGCATGCACGTGAGAGGCCTCGCGAGGCAATCAAGTGCATAACCGATGCATTCTCCTGATGGGGAGTGTGAGTTGCTGTTAGGAACTGTAACACCCGCGTCACGCACGTCAGTTCGGAGTCGCAAGCACTGGCGCGGAAGGTTGTCCTGCTCCACGCGTGTTGCTCGCGGTCACCGTCACACTGTAGGAGACCCCGCTGGTGAGACCTTTCACTGTGCAAGTCGTGTCTGCGGTCGAGCAGCTCTTC
>JAYVXK010000168.1:0-8132 GCA_043785265.1 Myxococcales bacterium
GCCTGCGCGCAGTTCGGGATTGAGTTGCTCCAAGTCTTTTTGCGAGCACCCCGCGAGTGTTCCGATTTGCGCGAGCGACACATTGAACGGCACGCTCGCCCGCTCGAATGTGATCGGCGGATCCACAGCGCTCGGATCAAAACCAAACACACGTGGGTTGTGCGCGACGATCGCAGCGGCGAGAATCTTTGGCACGTAGAGAGTCGTCTCCCAAGGCAGCGAGCCTTCGAGCGTGGAGAGCGCCCAAAAGTCGTTGGTGTTGTACTTGCGCACAGCACTCAGCACGCCGCCGTAGCCCATGTTGTACGAGGCCATCGCCAGATCCCAACTCTGGAAGCGACGATACAAATCACCCAGAAAATCAGCCGCCGCGCTCGTCGCGAGCTCGAAGTTCATGCGCTCGTCTGCCCAACGATCTTGCGGCAGACCATACGACTTTCCGGTCTCGGGCATGAACTGCCACATGCCCACCGCGCCCGCAGGTGATCGAATCACAGGATCGAATCCGCTCTCGATCATCGCGAGCCAAATCAAGTCGCGAGGCATCCCCTTCTTTGCGAGGATGGGTTCGATGATGGCGCGATACCGATTCGATCGCCGCATCCACAGTCCAATGGCCGCACGCGCACGCGGATCCGTTTTGTACAACTCGAGATAACGCACCAGACGCGGCTCGAACCGCACGGGCAAGTCCGGCATCTGCAACTGAGACAACCACGACACGTCTCTGCCGCCCTCAGCCGCAGGAAGCGGCGGCGCCATCAGCGAAGGCGGCGCTCCCGTGGCGTGAACGATCGGCGCCTCACTCGGCGGAAACAACGGCGCGGGCAACTCGTTTGGCCACTCGCGCCCAAGCGGAGGACTCGCAGGCGGAAACGCATCGCGCTCGGCTTCGTGCAACGCACGCAACTCAGGACTCTCCGCGCCCAGCACGACATCTTGTTGCGTCGGCGCGCCCACGACTTGCCGCCGAACATTGTCGTCTTCTTGTCCCGCGTGCTGCTTGAGCGGCGCCCCAGGTTTCAGCGGCTTTCCGATCGGCTTCTTCACGGTCGCAGGCACGGCTGGATGCGGAGACGGCGACGGGGACAGGTTCGGGGACGGGGACGGGTTCGGGAACGGGGACGGGTTCGGGGTCGTCGACGGCGGCGGGTTCGGCGGCGCGGTGTGCGTCGGCATCGGCGCGGGCGACGTTCCAGCATCAAAATTGGCCGCGAGCGCAGGCGTTCCTAGCGCGATCAACGCGCAAGCAACGAGCACACGACGAGCCATGACCGCGATCCTAGCGGGCTCCGCCAATCGGGGGCAAAAATCGGGTCAATCGTGAAACAGCATCGCAGCCGGGACGATGCTCACGTCTTCGTCTTTCAGCCCGAGCGGGAAGATCATCAAGAACGTCTGGATTTCGCGTTAGAGAGTCGGAGCTACGTTGGGCGGACCCAGAGTGCTGCGTGCAATTCGGAGGATTCCTTCTACTCCGACGCCACCGCCGATCACCTTCTTCGGTCCTCGGTAGATGCCCATGGCAATCTCAGAGTCGTTGACCCAGAGGGCCTGGACGGGCTTGTTTCCTGGTTCAGACGGGATGTTCCAGCCCTGGCCGTCCGACAGGCGCACGAGCAACATGCTGGATTCCGACGTCGGCACCAGCGCCATGCCGGCATGAGTAACCAGCGAGCGACCACCGACAAGATAAGAGTCGTCGTAGTGAGTGACTTCGTGCTTCACGATGCTCTTCGCGGACAACGCCAGAGGCGCAGTCCAGATCACGGGGTCTTTGTAGTAGTTGGCTTCGTCGCTTTCCACCCAAACCATCGTGTTGGTAGAACGATCGAACGCGACCCAAGTGATGTAGTTGCCGTTTCCCTTGGTAGGGACGAGCAGTTCGTCTGTGTCGTCGGGGTGCCGAATGAAGATGCCCTCATAGGTCGAGAAGAGAAGACCGCCCGGCACCACCTGCGGCGGACTGCCACTGGGCCCGTTGTGGTCTTGGAAGGTTCGAGTGTCGAAGAGAAACGTGCGGTCGGGTCCTCGTCCCCAGGCGTGCATCCGGTCTGCACCCACGCGGACATCGTAGGTCTCATCGTTCGTCGGGCGGGAGGTCGTCACGCCTTGCAGTTGCGTCGGTTGACTCCATGGCGCCCAGGCCACGGCCAATCCTTCTTCGGCGATGAGTGCAGAGTAAGCAAGTCCGTACTTGCCAATGCCGAGGGCGGGCCAACAATAGTGGAGCTCTGGATAGTACGAGCCCGCTGCAAAGATGACAGGGCCATCGATCTGTTGGACGACAACGAGCAGCGCAGTGTACCCACCCCATTCTGTAGGCTTGTAGAATCGTCGATAGGCCGCGAACTGCTTGCCATCGAGAGCCATCACGGGCTCGTGGTCCCGAAACATCGGCCCGGTGTTCTGGCCGAACGCGGTGAGGGCTCCCCAGTCCAAAACGAGCTCTCGGCACCCTGGGCGACTGGACGGACACGCTTGCCACTTCCAATCGAGCTTAGCGTTCGCGGGGTCGGCAGCGACACGGAGTGGGCAGTGAACCGGATCAGGATTCGGTACCCAGTTTCCGACAAATGGATTCACACCTGCGTCATACCCGTCCATGACATGCGCGTCGTACTCAGGGATAATAACAGGTGAAGCAGGCCGCGCGTCTGATCGGTCGCCTGCATCTTTCGCGGATAGCGGAGAGCCATCGTCTTCCCATACGATCTTCCCACCACAAGAGACTGCGAGCACAGCCCCTACCGCAAGCGCAGTGATCACACCCGCGATCAGACGAGTACGTCTCAAAAGCATGGACTCATCGCCGCGACGTCTGCGTCGATCGCGCGAATGTCGTCGACACTAAGATTCTGTCCGGTCGAGAGAGGAAGGACTTCGCGCACCAACTGTGGAAACGGCCCATCCTGCGAGAGGGCATACGACAAACCACTTTCATTCACGATGACACTGGTGTCGAGCGCCCCAGCACCGGTGAGCACCACGCGCGTGCCGAGAGATCCATCGCCGCCCACGATCAAAACGCCGATGGCGTGAGCGCGCACCGACGAGGCCGACACGACCAATGCGCCTCGTGCTCCAGTTGTCAATTCGTACTTGGTATAAGTGCTGGTGTCCCGCCATCGAGCGATCGAACGCGGCACGAGTTCCAACCCAATGCGGTAAAGGACAAACTCGCCTGCCGTGCGATCCAAGAGGTAATAGGCATCATCGTCCGTGCGATAGGTCGCGGCGACAGGTGACTGGGGCGCTTCCATGATGCGACCTTCCGACGCGGCGCGTGGTTGACCGAGAGCGCGCAGGTCATTCCTCGAACGCAGACTCTGCGGCGGCACAGGTCGCTCCGCAGGCAACAAGTGCTTGACCTCCACAGTATTCAAGTCGAAATCGTAGACACGCAACGTGACTCCACCAAGACCTGTGGACGCGCGCTCGAACAGAGTGGCCTCTTGGCGCGCGCCGCTCACTGCCGCGACGAATGCGATTGCGGGAGGAGGCGCGACTGCGGCCTTCCCCACGAAGGTCGTTCCGCCTCGGAGACCAATTCCACCGCCCTTGGTACCCGACACGACACCGCGTACTTGCCCTGCCTGATCGAGAACGATGCCTCGCGCCGATCCGGTGGAGGTGCCGAGCACGTCTGAAGCCAGTACGAGTGTGGTGCTTGGGTCGGCGATGAGTGCACCGAGCTGTGCAGTCATCAAGCCTTGTTGGACATTGATGCCGCCCTTGGTGGAGAGCAAACCCACGAAGGAAGGATCGCTTGGATCGAAACCCAGCACGCCGAGGCCCTCGCCGCACATGATGCAGTCCTGCACGTCTGGAACATGAAACGACTTGACCTTGTCGAGCGGTGGCAACTTGAAGCACCCATGTCGCCGAAACCCCGTGTTGACCTCGTTGATCTCCACGCGACTCGTCATCGATCGCAGCCGATTCGCGAGGCCACCGTTACTCTGAGTGTTGAAGGCAACAGGATTGGACCCCTTCGCTTGGTGGTGTCAAAAGATCCGAAGCCCACGGCTTGGGCCGTCGACCCAGTAACCTCGTATTGCCTCGGATCGCCAGCGCATGAGATGGCGGTTATTGCCGCCAACACGAACGTGGATCGGGCAGAAGCACGGTATCGCATAGTGAATCCTTCCATCTCCATTGCTGACTGGTGTCAAAACCCCGCCTCAATGGAGCGCCCACATACGAAACGCTCCAATGCGGAACTCACCCTCCCGCCGTCGGCAAGTTCCAAAGTCAGCACGCATGGCGGGGCCGTCGTGGCTGTGGCTACGGGCCATATCGCTGCCCATTGCACACACCCGCCAGAATCGTTTTTGACCGCGCAGGTTGCCGACGTGCAGCCACCCTCGACCACAAGATTGCTTGCGGCGAGGTCGGAGTTGACATGAATGAAAACCGTGGTTGGATCGGTGCACGGTGGCCCAGCCGGCCCAGTGCAAGCGGCTGCCAGTGCGCTACTCGCTAGCCAGGTTCCCATAAGAGCGAGTTGGACGTGCTTGCGCTTCATCGGCAGGTCTCGTCGTTCGTGCGCACGCAAACCTGTCGAACGCAGGTCGCGAGAAAGTCGCACGTGCCATGCGCCTTGGGTCCGCACGGTTTTCCGTCCGCGATCAGCTCAGGGCAACGACCCACGGTCGACTTGCTGAGTGCATCGCACTCACCCATCGCACATGCCTTGTGAATGGGAAGGCCGCATGACTCCCCGGGCGCCGCCAATAGGAAGGACCGACAAACCTTCCCATCGCACCCCAGACCGCGTGCGCAGCCTTGCAGTGAGCCGCTGCAGTCTCCACCCGCTGGGATGGCCAATGCGCATGTTCCTCCGACGCAGACGTCTGCTTCAACGCAATCGGTCGCGCGCTGGCAGATCGATCCGTCCGTCCCTAAAACCGTACAAGCCCCATTCTTGCAAAAGAGCCCAGGCAACCCAGGCTTGCAGGTCGAACTCTGGTTGCATTCTTCGTTACTGCTGCGACTCCCATCCGCGACGCACACGCCTGCTACGCAGTCGCTGCCTTCTGCGCACTCAGCGCCGCCGATCAAGCATGTCGCGCCAACGGGTTGAACCGTCTTGCACACGCCACACTTCGAGTCACTCGACGTGAAACCGCACGCGCGCCCAGCGCACTGCGCGCTGACAGTGCAAGGCGCTCCCTCGCGCAACATTCCCGCCACATTCACGCACTCGGCGGGAGTGCGAGTGTCTCGACAATCGGTGCTGGTCGCCGCGCGGGCGCATGCGTGCACTTGCGCGGCAGTGACTTGCGATCCGGGTAGCGCGTGGAGCTTCAGGCATGACGCGCGGAAGCGATCACGCATGTGATCTGCCGCGTCTTGGTCGAGTGTCGCGTGACTGCATCGCGTGGTGGCCGTGTTCTGCGCATCGAACAGAGCGTCGCACGCGAGACCCATCGCGTCGTCAGACGGAGGCTTGCAAGCCCCCCCCCCCAACTGCACCAACCACGAGCGCTACCAACCCTGCGATTCCAAGCCGAGAGTGCATGTTGCCCCCGTCAATGGACGATCACGCCATCCGCGCTCGCATGCAATGGCTGTCTGACGCGCAATGGCCGATCGGTCGCATGTTCGGGCTTGTGTACCGACCTGGACGCACTCTCGGTCCGCAACGAGCGCCGACCGTCTTTACTCGTGAAACAGCATCGCAGCCGGGACGATGCTCACGTCATCGTCTTTCAGCCCGAGCGACAGCTTCTGAATCTCTTTGTCTGCGTCCGTCACACGCGCAGGCTTGGGCGAATCGTACGTAGGCGGAGTCGCAGTCCCAGCGACGAGAGTCTTCTTCAGCGCGGCCGCGTCCTTGCTCACGATCACGATGGTCAGATCGGTGGGCGTCAACTTCTTCGTCGTTGCATCTTTCAGTTTGCTCGCATTGAGCGACTGCCACGACGCTCGCATGCGATCGAGCCAAGGCTCTTTGATCCCATACGCGAGATCGTCGATCGCATAACCCAGCCTGCGCGATTCGGTCTGTTGCTCGAGCGCAAAGTATCTCGACGTGAAGCCACGAAAGCGCGTGATCTCGTCATCGGAGATGCCGCTCTCGAGCAGCTTGCGATAAAAGTAGACCGCACCGCGCAGCGCAAATATGCCGTTTTGCGGCTTCGTCGGGCGGATCCACATCGTGAACTCTTGCTGGCGACGCACGAGGTTCGCGGCCGGGTAGCGGTCTCCACCTTCTTGCTCGAAGAACTCGCTGTACGCGTAGTCGCCGTAGTTGAATCCACGCGACTCACGCAGCTCTTGATACAAAACGCCCGCCGACTGTCGGTGCAATCCCAAGTAGCTCGCGAAGAAGAACACCGCAGGGTATTCGTCGCTCGCGCGCGTCATGTCGATCGGAAAGCCCATCGAGATCGCAGTCGACTCCGCGCTCGGCTTGTCGACGATGACGACCTTGAGCCCCGTCGTCTTTTTGGGTGCAGGCAGCGCGTCACGTTTGCTTGCACACGGTGGAAGTTTCGCGAGGTCTGAGGCCAGCGTCTTGTCGAAACCCTCGGGAAACCCGCCTGCGATCCCCACTGTCACGCGGTCCCGGCAGAACGCGCGGGCTCGCTGACTCTGCACGTCTGCGAGAGTGATCGATGCCAAACCCACGACGGTTCCCACCGCGGGATGTCCATAAGGATGATCGCGATAGAGCACGGCTTGCAACGCCTCTTTGCCAAGCTCCTCGTCGTTGCTGCTGCTGAGATCGTCCACGAGCGCGCTCTCTGCCCGCGACCGCACGCGCGCAAACGATTCATCGTCCAATCGCGGGGTCAACATCACGTCGCGAAAGAGCGGATAAAACGCCGCCAAACTCGCCGTCGACACTTCTGCTTCGAACACGGTCGTGTCGCGATCGGTGTGCGAGTTGATCGACGCCGCAAACGGATAGAGCAGCTTCGTGAGCTCTGTGATCGTGAGATCCTTCGTACCGCTGTCGACCGTGAGATCGGCCGTGAGACTCGTGAGGCCTTCCTTAGTCTTAGGGTCGTCCGAAGAGCCTGATGCAACGACTACGCGCAGGGAGACAACCTTCGAGTTCGCATTGCGCTGAGAGACCAGGGGAACCGCATCGAGTTGTGCTGCAGTCGTTGTGGTGGTCGTGGGTGGGCGAGCGGTCGTGGGACCTGGAACGTGGAGCGGCGGCAAGTCGTTGCACGCTGCAGTGAGCGCAAAACCAGCAACAATCAGGGCGATTCTCACTTGGCCACCGCCTTCACAGCCGCCGCTGGCAGAGGCGGCGAGAGTGTGATGGTCGTGCGACGCGCGGCCACGAGAAAGGTTTTTGCAACCCGCGCCACGTCTGCTGCGGTCACCTTCGACAGTTGATCCATGTAGCGATCGAGACCATGCACGTCGCCAGTCGTGGCCATCATGAACGCCAGGCGCTCAGCGATCGATCCTGGTGTCTGCAGTCCCAGCAGCATCCCGTTTTGGAGATGACTTCGCGCCGCTTCGACGTCTGCAGGCTTGGCCTCGCCACGCGCGACTGAGTCGATCGCCGTTTGAATCGCAGTGCTGATCTCGTCGAACGTCGCGGCGCCCGGTTTGATCTTCGCGTCGACGCGCAAGAGCGCTGCGTCTTTGTGAATCGCGTCGTCCGGGTCGGCTCCGAGAGAGATCAGCTTCTGCTCTTTGACCACCAGGCGTTGATACAGTTCGCTCGGCTCGCCGAACACCAAAGTCGACAGAACTGCGATGGCCGCCACGTCTTCGATCTGTGTGGCGTTCGGGATCTTGTAGCCGACCTGCACGCGCGGCATCGTCGGACTCTTCCACGAGAGCGCGCGAGTCCGCGGCGCAGTTTGATCGGGCTCGGGGATGGTCGCAGTCGTCGCGCGCTTGCCCTGCCAAGAGGCGTAGTTCGCGCGCACCAGATCCAACACTTTGCCTCGATCGACATCACCGACCACGAACACCACGCAGTCGTCGGGCGTATAAAAACGCGAGAAGAATGTCTTCGAATAGGCCTGATTCAGGGGCATCGCCTCTACATCTCGTTTGAATCCGATCGTGGTGTGTCCGTACGTGTGCTTGGTGAACGCGACTTCGCGCATGGCTTCGTCCATCGCCCAATAGGGATTGGAGAAGTCTTTGTTGTACTC
>JAYVXK010000169.1:0-2445 GCA_043785265.1 Myxococcales bacterium
GCGACGTCGAACGCTTCGGGATCGTATTCATCGACCGTGTCGTCGAAGAGCAGATCGCCAGAATCGAACGTGGCGTCTTGATGGAGATCGTCGAGCGAAAAGCCGATCTTCATATGGGATCGGATCTCTTCGCGCTCGAACTCTTGGATGCTGCGATAGCTCTTCGGAACGCTCATGGTGGTCTCCATTTGGGTAAGCAAGTCGGAACGGTGCCGCACACTCCAAAGCGAGCGAGAGTGCGAAACTGAGATGGTTGCGAGCCGTGAGGCGCGCGGCGAAGAGGTCAGTGCGCGCGCTTGGGCAACGCGATGACCTCGGCGAGACGTGGCGGCTTTTCGCTTGAAACGAAGAAGCTGCGCGCGAGAATTCGATCGACGTGAGGAGTGTCGAGTTCCTTGAGCGCTTGATTGAGTGAGAGCCGCATGGTGGTTGGTTGTTGGTGCGACGCCGTGTGCGTCGTTGTCCTACATCTGGTCACACCGTACACTTCGAATTCATCACGGCCAAAAAAGCGGAAAAGAAAAATCGGCGGAGCGTTCGCGATCCGACTCCTCTCGACTCCGCTTGCATCGCACGGTACAGGTCGCGACCGTCATGGCCGCCCGACGATCCACGGACTCACGCAAGAAGACGCGTGTGATCTCGGTCGTCAACCAGAAGGGTGGCGTTGGTAAAACGACGACCGCCGTGAATCTGGCAGCGAGCGTCGCCGCGGCTGAAAAAAAGACCTTGTTGCTCGACATGGATCCGCAAGGCAATGCGTCGAGCGGTGTCGGCATTCGGCCGCGCAGTGTCGAGCGGAGTGTCTACGACGTGCTGATTGGACGTGCGACGATCGATGAAGTGATCGTCTCGACCGACATCGCGACCCTCGACGTGGCGCCTGCGACGCAAGACCTGGTCGCGGCAGAGATCGAACTCGTCGACGAGCCCGATCGCGCAACACGGCTAAAAAAAGCCCTCGCGAAGACTCTCGTGTCTCGCGGCTACGAATACGTGTTCATCGATTGTCCGCCGTCGCTCGGACTGCTCACCGTCAACGCGCTCGCGGCGAGCGATCGCGTGCTCGTGCCGCTGCAGTGCGAGTACTACGCACTCGAAGGGCTCACTCACTTGATGGCCACGATCGACCGCATCAAAGCGGGCATCAACAAGGACCTCGAAGTCGAAGGCATCGTGCTGACGATGTTCGACCCGCGTAACAATCTGTCGCACCAAGTGGCGGAGGAAGTTCGTCGGCATTTTCGTGTGTTCGAGGCAGTAATCCCACGCAACATCCGGCTGAGCGAGGCGCCCTCGCATGGCAAGCCCGCGCTGCTCTACGATGCGCAATCCAAGGGTGCTCAAGGCTACTTGTCACTCGCGCGCGAAATCATCCATGGCTGAAAAGCGGCGGGCTCTCGGACGTGGACTCGATGCGTTGCTGCCCACGGTCGCACCAAAGGGCTACGAGCAGCGGAGCGTCTTCTTGTGTTCGATCGAACGCATCGTTGCGCAGAAGGGGCAGCCGCGTCGCCACTTCGACAAGCAACGACTCGAAGAGTTGTCGGGGTCGATCAAAGAACACGGTTTGATCGAGCCTCTCGTCGTACGCCGCGCTCCGGGGCAAAATGACAAATTCGAGCTGATTGCAGGCGAAAGGCGATGGCGCGCGTCTCAAAAAGCGGGACTCAAAGAAGTGCTCGTGGTCGTCAAAGACGTTTCGTCCAAGAGCGCATTCGAACTCGCGCTCGTCGAGAACGTGCAGCGCGAAGACCTCAATGCGATCGAACTCGCCGAAGCTTACGATCGACTGCTCAAAGAGTACGGCTACACGCAAGACGCTCTCGGCGCGCGCATCCACAAAGATCGGACGACAGTCGCCAACGCGCTCCGCTTGCTGAAGTTGCCCGTGAGTGTGCGCAACCGAGTGATGACCGGCGAACTCTCCGAAGGGCATGCGCGCGCATTGCTCGGCGCCGAGGGGCCCGCCAACATCGAAGCGCTCGCAGAAAAAGTCGTGCGTGGTCAGCTCAACGTGCGCGCCACCGAGGAGCTCGTACGCGGCAGCAAGAAGAAGAAAGACGTCAAGTCGGCCGCTTCTACTCAAGCGAAAGCGGCGAGCGTGCGAGACCTCGAGCAGAGACTCACTCGCGCGTTGGGGACCAAAGTAGAAGTGCGCGATCGAGGCAATCGTGGGGAGATCGCGATTCCCTATGCCGACCTAGACGCGCTCGATCGTGTTCTCGATAAAATCCTCTGAAACGAGTTTTTGATGCGCGCACTTTTTCTATCGCTCCTCGTCGCATGCGGCTCTTCGGCGACCTCCCTGCCCGCTCCAGTCGACGGCGGTGTCGCTCAAGACGCGCTCATCGATTCGTCTCAGTTGGACGCGAGCGTCGACAAGGCGGCCACATGCGCGTCGAGCTTCGGTGCCGAGCTGACCAACGCGTTCGGACGACTCGA
>JAYVXK010000170.1:0-2443 GCA_043785265.1 Myxococcales bacterium
ACGAGCATACGCGCTGAAGTGGCGTCGTTCAGGCCTTTTTCGAGACCGCTGGATACGCCGCCGCGATTTCTTTCGACGGGCGCTCGATTGTTTCGAGAGGACTCGTGACCAAGTCGCGTCCACCCGTCGCGAAGTAGAGCGCCTCACCTGGCCGCGGATCCCCAGGGTTTGGAACGATCGCGCCGTTCAGATAGAACTTGATGCCGCCGTGGATGCGCCGGCGAAGCGCGAGGTGACCATGGAGGAACTCACCGGTGCGACGATCGCGCACGGCGACGCAATAGCCGTCGCGGAAGTGATATTCGGTGTTCTTCGTGACGTACACTCGATGATGTCTGCGTTCGCTCGCCCCAACGCGTTTGTCATCTCCCTTGACCTGGTCCGAACTATCGAGCACGCGGACCGCACTGCTGGCTTCTTTGCTCATGGCGGCGACCTTGCTGCGAGTCGCCGGCGAGGGCCAAGTTTGTAGACGTGGGATCTGCCGTGACGAGTATCATCGCGCCGTGCGTTTCTGCTCGATCTCTGTCACTGCGCTCGCCGTTGTCCTCTTGGCAACGAGCGCGGCGCGTGGCGACGACAAGGCGACATGCATCGCAGCCTCGGAGAACGCGCAGAAGCTCAAGGATGCTGAGCTCATGCTCGCTGCCCGCGACGCATTCAAGTCGTGTGCACGGGAGGCGTGCCCAGCAGCCGTGCGGAAGGACTGCGGCGAGAATTTCGAGGCGCTCGACAAGAAGTTGCTGCCGACCATCGTCATTCGTGTACGGAACGCAGCAGGCGAAGACGTCGTCTCGGCCACTGTGAAAATCGACGACGAACCAAGCCCGATGGACGGGACCGCTTCGGCAGTGGATCCCGGTCGCCACAAAATCCATGTGCACACCGCCGACCAAAACAAAGTCGTCGACATCTTGGCAGCGCAAGGCGAACGCGATCGCGTGGTGGTCGTCACGCTTGACGGCAAAACAGCCGTGACGCCCACGCAAAACGCAGGCGCGACCACTTCGCCAGCGGAACAGCCCGCGTCAGGCGGCAGTGTCGCGCAGCGCGTGATCGGCGCGAGCATGATGGGTCTCGGAGTCGTCAGCTTGGGCTTCAGCGTCTACGAGTTGTTGAGCGGGATGTCCGAGTCCAGCATGTTCGCCCAGGAGGGCAGTGGGCTCAAGACATGCACGACCGACAGCGCGGGCAATCCTGCCGCTGCGTCCGCGGTGGCACCTCAGCCCTGTCATCTTACCGACGCCTCAGGACTCACTCATGCAGATCGCTCCAATCGACAGTACGTCTTCATGGGCGTGACGGGCGGGCTCGGCCTCATCCTGGTCACCATTGGCTCTGTCTTGCTGGCGACTTCGTTTGGCTCGAAGCCGAAGGCAACCTCGACATTCACAGCAAAGCCTTTCCCCCTCATCGGAAGTCACGTCGGCGGACTTGGCGTCACCGGCACGTTCTAATCGTCAAGCGTCGGGGAGACGCATCACCGCAGGGTCGATGGTCGCGTCTTTGACGAGTTCGCCAAAAATAATCTCCGTGTTGTCGCGCGCACCTTCGACGAGAACGACTTTGCGAGGGCGAACGAGATCCCCGTCGAGCGTGAGTAACACCCGCGTAAAATGGGCTGTTTGGCCCGCTTTTGGTGTGGCTTCGAGGACGACGAACGATCCGTCCAATGGCAATTCGCGAATGTCGTAGCGGTCGCGCAAGCTTCGAGGGTCACCCGAGAGCCACGCGCGTAGCTCGTCCAGGTCCTTCGACATCTTCTGGGTTGCCGCAAGCCTGCCGTGACCTTGCTGGCCTTTGTACGCGAGGCCCTCGGGGGCGATCCAATAGGACACCTGCTCTTGATCGACATCCCACCGCAAACGATCGGGACGAACCAACGTCACCTTGCCGGTCGACTGCACTTTGGTCGAGAGCAAACCGATTGTCCGCACCTGGGTAAACGGTCCGCTGAGTGTCTTGAGTTTTGCGCGCGCGTTCGCGATCGCAGTGAGGCGGTCGTCAATCGGATCTGCAAACGCATTCGTTGCAAACCCAGACAACGATGCCAGCGCGGCCAGCAACAATCCTCGACGATTTAGCCTCATTTGCCGTCTCCGCCCACTTTTGGACCGCCCGCGCGCTTGCGACCGTCTTCGTAGCTGCCGTCGTGCAAAATAGGATCGTCTGCGATCGTTTGTGCGTCGCCGTCTTTGGTTGGATCGTGATCTTTGGCAAAGATGGTCTTGAGGTCGAAGCGAACGAACGCACCCGAGAGATGCGGACCGCGGCTCACCCACAACACGCGATCAGTCGTGTCTGCGATGACCCCATGCGTGGCGATGAGTGCGTCGATTTCACGACGGTCCCCCAGTTGTCATGCTTGACCGTCGGCGCAGTGGTGGTCACGCAACATGCCTACAGCTGCCGTTGCGTCGGTGCTCTTTGGAGCGAGTTGAGT
>JAYVXK010000171.1:0-2442 GCA_043785265.1 Myxococcales bacterium
GCCTCTTCGAACACGGCGACTTTGTGCGAGCGCGTTTGCCGGGTGGTTACGGATTGTTCGCGGCCCTGGGCACCACGCTTCGACGTCTGCATTTGCACTTGTCGGATGCCCTGAACGCGTGGCCGGTCGCATTGATGGTGCTCGCAATCTCGCGGCGGGCAGTGCAACGCGTGCGTTCTCTTGGGTTCGTCGTCGCGCTCTGCGTGCTCCACATGCTCGCCTACGCGCCGTTCTACTTCGACGGGAACTACCCAGGCGGCGGTGCGCGACTGTTCGCAGATGTTCTGCCTGCGGAACACGCGTTCGTCGCGGTGGCGATCGGCGCGCTGTTGGTCAACGTGATCTACCTACGGCGCCTCTTCGTGTTGCTCGCCCTCATGCTCGCGGGGTTTGCACTGCATGGCGAAAGTGATCATCTGCTGCTCGCCAATCGTGAGGGCGGTCGCCCGATGTTCGATCACGCAGCCCTCGAGAAAATGGGCATCTCGCGAGGTTTGGTGTTCGTCGACACGGATCACGGATTCAACCTCGCGCACGATCCCGCGACCGCAAGTTCGCCAGACCGCGGTGTGGTCTTCGCTCGCACGCGCGGCGACGATCACGACCGATTGCTCTACTGGTGGCTGGGCGAACCCGAGGCGTGGCACTACCACTACGGTGAAGCGCTCGCGCTCACTCCATACAATCCGCCGCGCAAGACGGATGCGTGGACCTTCGAGAGCGAAGCCGACTGGCCACCCTTGGAGCAGCACGGCGCGTGGGCGATGCCCATCTGGGCGAGTGGCACGTGCGCATCGGCGTCGCGCGCGCTCGAAGTCACAGGCGACGGCAGTGTGGTGATCGCCCTGCCCGTTCCCGAAGACGGTGCATGGATCGTGACTCCGCGCGTTTTGGCGAGCGGCAACTCTGGAACGATCTCCCTAGAAAACAGCACCTGGGACGCCTCTCATTCAGCGTCGAGTGCATTTTGCATGGATCTGGAGCCGCGCACATTCGACCTTCGAAAAGGCGAGACGCACGTCACTCTCACGACGCACGGAGGTCGTCTGGACGTCGACTCCATCGCGCTCGTCCGGCCCCGTTGACCTCGCGCGATACCGAGAGGTACGTTTACAGAGTTTCCAATGCGGTGCCGCATGAACGAAGCTGCAAACGGGGGGACGGACAGGCCATGACGAAGAGCGAACTCATCGACGCGATGGCAGCCCGCACGCAGCTGACCAAAGCGCGCGCCGAACTCGTCGTGAACTGCGTGTTCGACGCGATGACCGAAGCACTCCAACGAGGCGAAGGCATCGAGATCCGCGGCTTCGGCAGTTTCACCGTGCGTCCCTACAAGCCGTATGCGGGCCGCAATCCGCGAACAGGCGAGACGGTGCCAGTGCCCGCGAAGCGACTGCCGTTCTTCAAGGTCGGCAAAGAGCTGAAAGAGATCGTGAACAACGGTCGCCACCTTCCGATTACGGGCGGTGATGATTAGGTGTGCGGTCAGGGTCAGGCAGAGGTGCGCGGCAGCGGTAAGAGGGCGAGAGCGGTAAGGTTCAGGCTCGATCGCGCTCCAACAAGCGAAGAACTAGACGGGTGCGGGTTTTCGTCGAGAGCAAGCGAATCCTAGGAGTGGACGATTCCCGACGACGGAGGAGCAAAGCTATCGGCAAAAAACAGTACCCTTCTAGTCACCGAAGAGGTCTGCGATCGGGATCTCGATGGCTTCGAACGGCTCTGCTCTCACGACCTCGGAGCGACCTGCGCTGAGGGCGACGACGTAGCCTTCGGCGGTCCGGCGGTACACGGTGAGCGTCTCGTGCTCTGGATCGACGATCCAGTAATGGGAGACCCCGGAGCGATGATACGAGAAGAGTTTGCGGCCGAGGTCGGTGTCGGCGTTCGAGACCGAAAGGACCTCACAGACCCAGTCGGGGCGGACGCGAATCGGGCGGCCGCGAGGGCGCTCCGGAAGGCGCTCGCGTCTCCAACCCGCGACGTCGGGAAGGTAGACCTCGTGGACCTCGAGTTCGACCTCGACCTCGGTCGCAATCCACCAGCCACCGGGCCCGCCGCGTCCACGCTGAAAGGCGGGCTTGAGGATCTCGACGAGGGAGCTCTGCGCGTCACCGTGCTCGAAGCTCGGCGCCGCCTTCTCGACGATGACGCCACCGACCACTTCCGAACGGCTGTGTTCTGGTAGCGCACCAAGATCTTCCGCGGTCGCGGGGCGCGGGACTTGGGCAGCGGTCGACACGCCTTTCAGCTTAGCATGGCCGATGCCTGACCGAGCTCAGCGCGTCGGCACCCGTGGTGACGAAAAACCCGTTTTCGACGGAGAATTCTGACCATCAAGCAAAGTCCCGCGCCTGGATATTTCGCGCCCGCCGAGTCGCGACCTGACGCAGTAGTGATACAAGGCAATGATGATTGGAATGCGGGTGATGGTTCGCTTGC
>JAYVXK010000172.1:0-8108 GCA_043785265.1 Myxococcales bacterium
GGATAACTTTTGTACGAATCGATCCGCTCGCCCACGCCACGCCACAGCGATTGGAAGACGCGAGTCGACCCGGTGAAGTGGATGCCCGCGAGATCGGTGCTCGCGAGACAAGCCTCGGCGACCTTCGCGCCGTCACCATGGACGACATTGATCACGCCAGGCGGCAGACCCGCGGCTTCGAACAGTCGCATCGTGTGATAGGCCGCGAGCACCTGGTTTTCAGCCGGTTTCCACACCACCACATTGCCCATCAGTGCAGGCGCACTCGGAAGATTGCCTGCGATGGCAGAGAAGTTGAACGGAGTGATCGCGAAGACGAAGCCTTCGAGCGGACGCAGCTCCAATGAGTTTTGAAATCCCGGAGCGGACATCGGTTGCTCGGCGAGTCGCGATGCGAAGTGAACATTGAAACGCAAAAAATCGATCAGCTCACACGCCGCGTCGATCTCGGCTTGGTAAGCCGTCTTGCTCTGACCGAGCATCGTTGCGGCATTGAGCACCTGTCGCCACGGTCCAGCGAGCAACTCTGCCGCACGCGAGAAGACGCGGGCGCGCTCTGCAAAAGGAGTCGCCGCCCAGGCATGCGCCGCCGTCATCGCTGCTGCGATCGCACGCGTCGTCACGTCGACACCTGCGTCGTGTGCTTTGGCGACGATCTTGGCATGAGCATGGGGCGAGAGCACATCGAAACTCGCGCCCTCGCGCGACTCTTTGCCCGCGATCACATGCGGCACATCGGGACACTCATTGCCTAGTTTGGCGAGCGCATCTTTCAGCGCGGAGCGCTCGGGCGATCCTGGCGCGTACGACAAAACAGGCTCATTGACCGGAACAGGGAGCGCAATAGGCGTGTCGAACATGCCTTGATCATAGTCGCTACTTGTCCGGTTGTGGGTCCGTACTCGCGAGCGCAACCTCACGACGCGCATCGACTGCCGGGCGATCGGGCTCGGATGCAGTCGCGCCGCGACACGCTGAAAGCAGCAAAAACAAGGCGATTCGGTGCATCACAGCGACCCCGGTGTTCCTGTTGACGAACGCGGGCGCGGTGGAGCACTGGTCGGTGTGCTCGTCGCGCGTGTGGTGGTCGTCGGGATCGGTGGAGGAATCGAAGAGGGTGTCGGCGCGGGCGGTGCGGGAACCAAGTGATTCTTCGCGTCGTCGCGTGCGTTTTTGACTCGAGGGTCAGTGTCACCGGCTGGGTCGTCTTTTGCGGCGCGGTCGAGACCGTCCAGGCAAGGTTGCCATTCGTGTCGGTCGCACGCATCGAGCGCGTCCTGCCGCTCTTTCTTGGCGAGCTCGAGACGAGGGTCTCGCGTAGGCGTCGGTCGCACGCTCGGAGTCTCCGGCACGACGACAATGTCTCGCTGATGGTCCCGGGCCTTGATTGCAACGAGGACGGCGATCACGACCATTGCGATCAACGCAGCGGCAAGCCAGCGTTCCTTGAGAAAACGCCTCATGCGCGAAACACGCTGACGCACACGCGGAGCCGGGATTTGCTCGCTTTCGGCGATCGACTCGAGCTTCTCTCCGTCGCCCTCGCGCAACATCCACTCGAGCGTCTTGGGCGACTCGCTGTTGGGAGGAAGCTCACGCTCCGCCCACCGAAGCAACTCGCGCTCCGAGTACGGGGTCTCCTCCGCAGCCACTTCGATCGTGTCGCTCGGCTGCTCGCGTTTACGCTTGCGGTAGTAGTCGGCGATCTTGTTCTTCGCGACCGCAAACACCCATTTGCGCATCGCCTCTGCTTCTTCGGGCACCGACTTCGACGCGAGTGCGTCGGTCAAGGCGCTCTGCACGATGTCGTCCACGTCGCTCTCTGGGACACGTCGTCGGACCATCGCGCCAAGCGCGTGATGCAATCGTGGATCGGCGAGGGGAGGGCGAGGGGAGGGCATGAGGGCGAGCACACCCGCTCGTCGTGTCGACCAGCCAAAGTGTGACATTGGAAACGATCGTGTCGTCGGTCTTGGTATGTTCTCTCGCGTGTGGATCTTCGGCTACGGGTCTTTGATCTTTCGTCCTTCGTTTCCCTACGTCGAGCGAGCGCCTGCATGGCTCGAGGGCTTTTCTCGGCGTTTTTGGCAAGGCTCGACCGATCATCGCGGCATGCCGGAAGCCCCGGGTCGCGTGGTGACGCTCATCGAAGAGGTCGGTGTTCGCTGTTTGGGGATGGCATATCGCATCGCAGAAGCCGAACTCGCTGCTGTCCTCGAACACCTCGATGACCGAGAAAAGGGTGGCTACGAGCGTCGCGACGTCATGCTCGATGTCCACGAACACGGCCGCGTGTCTGGTGTCGTCTACTTCGCAGGACCGACCAATCCTCATTGGCTGGGTCCGGCATCCGTCGACGAAATCGCGGCGCACGTGCGCGGAGCTTCTGGTCCGAGCGGCACAAACGCGGACTATGCACGACGCCTCGCCGCAGCACTTCGCGAGCTCAAGACCCAAGTCGAAACCAAAAGCGGCGGTGTCGAAGCCCATCCCGGCGCTGACGACACCCATGTTCAGGCAATCGCAAACGCCCTGTAAAAAGGGTGCGTGGCGACGATGCTTTGCCTCATACTTGCGAGCGATGAAGCGCGCAGTGCTTGTGGTGTGCATGGGCTTGTCGAGTAGCGCGCTCTTGTGGGCATGCAGCAGCGACGTCGCTTACAAAGCGCCCAAGAGCGACGGTCAATTCGACGACGGAGAAGGTAGCGGCGGCCCAGGCTCGCAAGGCACGCGTCCCGACGCGAGTGGCGACGCTCAAGGGCGCGCGTGTGTTGCCAATCGCGACTGCCCCGCTTCGCATCGCTGTGTGTTCGCGGTCGGCGGAGGCTGTTCGGCGCAGGGCGCGTGCATGCTCTACGCGCCTACTCCAGGCTGCGATGCGATCGTTGCATGCGGCTGCAACAACAAGGATGTCGGTCTGTGCGCGCCCTCCGGTTATTCGCCCGCGCCGATCTCACGCAGCGGCTCGTGCAACGGCCCTGATGCTTCGGCAGGCGACTCATCAACCACCACGGATGCGCAAGGTGGAGCGTCGGACTCATCGAGCGACGCGCCAAGCGACGTGCTGATCGATTCACCGCTCGACGCGCTCCTCGATGTCAGCATCGACTGAGAGACAAGTTTGTAACGGGAGCGCGACGTTTTCTATTGCGAGCCCCGTACAGATTCTCTAAGAGCGGCAACTTCTTTTCTGCGCGCGCGAGCCGATTTCCGGCCCGAGCCAACCAGGAGTTCACCTCTCACAACCCCTCATGGAGGTTGTTCATGTCTCACGGTCGTCACATCAAAGTTCTCGCACGCGGCAAGGCCGCACTCCTCGGCGACGTCAAAGTCGTTTCCACGATGCTCCAGGAGCTCGTCGACCTTCTCGGCATGCGAATGCTCGACAAGGCTCATATGTACGATGTCGAGTGCGAGATCGAAAAGTTAGGCAAGGAACCTTTCGAGGATGAAGGCGGCGTGACTGGCGTCTGCGTGCTCTCGACTTCTCATTGCTCGATCCACACATGGCCGCTCCGTCCGTTCTTCGTGATGGACGTCTACTCGTGTCGCGATTTCGACGCTGGCGTCGTCGAGCAGCACCTGGCCACCAAGTTGGGCGCATACGATGTGCAGATCACCGACGTGAGCGCGGCCTTGCACTACAAGTTCGAAAACGTGCCTCCGCGTATCGACGCGAGCGCATCCGCTTGAGCGACTCCGGTCCTCAACCTGTATCGGGCTGATTCGTAGGGGTCTCACGCACGCGCCAGAGCATGGGTGTGAGCGTGCCGACGAATATCGCAATCACTTGCAGCGCGTGCACCAGCATCGCGACCGCGAGCGCCTGCGCCTGCGTCATGCCCAAAGCGTCTGACGAGAGCGCAAACGCTCCATCGGTGGCACCCACCTGTCCTGGGACCAACACGCCTACGGCGAGCCCGATCATGTTCACGCCTTGCGCAACGAAGGCTCGCGGTATCGTCACCACTCCGCCGATCGCGTTGGCGAGCACCCAATATTGCGCGACCTGACAGCTACGTCCGACGACGAGCGCAGCCAGCGGTGCACGCGGTACGAACGCGTCTCCGCGGGTGGCGAGGTGAAACTCTGCCGTCGCGGCTTCGAGCTTCACGCTGCGTTTTGCAAAGAGCCGGCCGATGCGATCGTTTCTCGACGCGAGACGAATCCCTAGGCCCGTAATGGTGACGCCCACTCCTTGCGCGAGGATCGCAAAAGTCAAAAATGACCCGCCGGTCAGAAAAAACGCGGCTAAAACGCAGGGGATCGTGATGATCGCACCCGCGAGCAGTGCCAGCGATTGCATGAGCGTCGCCGCGGCCGTGGCTCTTGGCCAACCGACCCACCGCGCGAGCAGGGCTGCTTTGGTCGCCTCGGCGGCGGTGCGTCCTGCAGGCGAGAGCATCGTGACCGCGTTGGCGATGATATGCGCGCGCAAGAGCGGTCCACGCGGCACCTTCGGTCCCATCTCGCCGTACGAAAAGTAGGTCGCGACAGTGTCGGCCAAGATGCGCGCAGCGTCGAGAGCGAGCAAGAGCGGCAACCACGGCAGCGTGGGTCGCATCGCAGCCGCAAGCGCGCTCGGTCCCACGCTGCGAACGAGCAGAGTGAGGACCGTGACGCCTGCTGCAAAAAACAGCACGCGCGCGAGCGACATGAGTCGCCGCTTGGTGCGCTCTTGCATCCGACGCGCTCGCGCTCAGGGATGCATGCGTGGTGTTGAGTCTGGTATCCGCCCGACAGGCTCTTTTGTGCCGGTAAAGAAGCCCTGTTTCTCTTTGAGAGAGTCGGGCAATTCACCTGCGATGTACTGGCACTCCATAGGTCGCATCGAGATGGCCTCGGGCCAAGCGTCACTCTTGTTGACGGTGAAGAGCACGGAGTGCGTGAGATCGTCCGCGAAGACGAGGCCGCTGTATGCGGTGTCCTCGTCGTCATTGAGCACCTCGAGCGCAGACACGCACGCGGTGTTTGGAGTCTTCGTGCTGCCGCGGACCGCGAGACGATCGGTCGCGAGGATCACGGGTGTGCCATCCACGTCGATCGAAACGGGGTGGCGTGTGCCTACCGAATACGGCGCAAAATAGCGGAAGAGCGAGCCGTCGGTCGCTGCGGGCGCGTCACACGCACGAGGGACGTCGCCGAGCGCCTTCTGCGTCGGCAGCGCGAACCACTCGCTCGGATCAAGCTCGGGCTTCAGTGGAACTGCCCACACCTGCGGAGGGCGTGGATCGTCGGTCGTGATCAGCTGCGCCGCGCGTCCGCCAAAATCGATCAGAGAGTTGCTCGCCTCTCTGCCGGTGCGCCACATGAAATCCTTGTCGCGTTGCACCCAGTGCACAGAGACCCCCGCTCCCGACGCGTTCGCCACACCAACATCAGGGCCGACCTGGGCGATGCCCGCGAAATCGCCATCGGGCATCGTGGCTTTGATTTTCTCGACCCTGCCGTCATCGCGGACCAAATAGAGAGGCTTGTCGTCCTCATACGAAGCGGCCATGAAATAAAGGCCTTTCGCGTCGAGGAGCGCAAGCTCGGGACCGTTCGGCTGCGCTTGCATGATTTCGTAGTCGAACTTGGGATCGTGTTGCACACGGAACGGCGGGATCTTCGACACGCTGCCGCGAAACACTTTGCCGCTGTCGGCGCGGTACCAAACAAGCTGTGCGTCGACTGGGTTGTAGATGCCTGGTTGGCGCCGCTCTTTGGAGTACGTGTAGCGACGAACGACGACGCCGTTTGGTTGCACGAACATCGCTGTCTCGGCTCCGAACTTGGGCGGTTGCAAGGCAGGCCCGGTGAGCGTCACATCGGTGGTCTTGGTGATGGTGTCTCCACGTTTGTTGACGTGCAAAGTGACCCGCCCGTCAGCATCGCGCGTCGGCAACAACCATCGCGCTCCCCCAACATCGGTGTTCTCGAGAGAAGGCAAACTGCCGCCGCCGAGCTTTTGCCATCGACCTTGCGCCGTGCACTTCAGTGGTTTGCTGAACACATTCTTCAACGGTTCGGTGGCGACACTCGCGGCGCTGGCCGCTCCATCCCATCCCGAACGAAAGCCGCGATCGGTCACGCAGCCGAACGCGCTGCATGGCCCAACCCTGCGTGCGCCGTCTGGTCGCGCGACATTGACCCATGTCTTGCCCTGGTCGCTGGTCTCGTAAGCCTTGTTGGATGCACCGAACGCAAACCCCCAATTTCCAGCCATCGCGACGTGGAGTGTGCCTTTCGCCGGAACGGCGATGGTCGTCAAATCCGAAGCGCCCGGCTTGATCGCGAAAAGATGCGGTCCGTCGTTCGCGCTCACGAAGCCATGCAGCGTGCTGTCGTCATCGAGGGAGAGTGTCGACAGTTCCTCGTTCATCGTCGCAGCGACTTCAGTCACGGGATCGCTTGCGATTGCACCCGACTTGAAGCGCACCACCTCGACGCCGCTCGGTCCGACCGCGAGCGCATAGACCTCGGAGACTTTGGAGTTGGACGCGAAGCGGACCGGAGCAACAGCCTCCTCCGCTATATCCGTGAAGGTCGCAGCGCTGGTGTTGCGGATGCGCGCGGGTCCGCATGTGCCGTCGTAAGAGTTGCCGAAGCAACGCGGACTCAAATAGACCCAGCCCCCGTCGCCGATTGCAAGATTGTCCACCCCTCGCTTCGTCGCGCCGCCACCTTCGAGTACGCCGTCCTCTTTGAAGCTCTTGCCGCCGTCTTCACTGCGCAACAGCTTGACGATGAAGCCAGTCGAAGGAGTCCCCCCGTCCCCCGCCTGCGGCGAGTTTTTGCTGGCTCGCTGCGTTCTGCGTGAATTGAATCTCGCGGACGAATCGAAGGGCGCTGCGATCTTGTCGACACCGCTCTCGATGCTGCCGCGCGCGTCGCACGCGATTTCGATGATGTCACCACGCATGGCGGCGTCCACTTCGTCGCAGCCCGTGAGATCGTCGAGAACCTTCGGCGATGGCATCGTCGCGAGCTCTCCGATCGCAATCGCCCATTCTCGTTTCTGGCTGAATGGCTGGCCGGTCATCAGCAAGGCGTGCTTGCCGTCCACTCTGTGAGTCGTCTCTACGACTTCTTCGTCGAGACGACTCGGACCGCCGCTCGTCTTGGTCGACACGGGTTTGAACGCGAACGAACTGGTGTCGAGTGTGAACGAATTGCTCGAGGCGATGACACGCAACTCTCCGTCGACTTGCGCGAGATCGCTCACCCCATCCTCGCTAGGACTGCTCATTTGCGTCCACGACGCGCCATCGTCTTTGGTCACGAGCAGGCGTTGCGGTGTCATGAGCACCAGACCGACCGGGCCGCTCATCACGATCGCTCGGACGATTCCATCGGGTTGCGGCAGCGTGACTTTCGCGAATGTCCTGCCGCGATCCGACGAACGCATCAGCGCGCCTGTGGCATCCGCGAGCAGCACACTCGATTTGCCGACCGTGGCGCTCGTCACATGCGGTTGCGCTGAAGCCACCTTGATTGCGGGGCCAATCGGATCATTTGCACTATACACAGAACCGTCGACGAGGACGAAGAGGTAGCCCGACGGGTCTTTCGCGACGCCGATGATGTCTGCCGGTAGAAGGGTCGGCGCGGCGCTTCGATCGGTGTTGCTCTTCAACCACCGCTCACCGCCGTCGCCGACTTCCAGCGTGGTCGCGCCGATGGCGAGCGTCGCGCGCGGTTTCCACGACGGCATGGTCTCGAGCGACCAACGCGATGGCGAGTCGGGGCCATCATGTTTGGGGGGACGCGGGGGAAAGTCACTCGATGACACGACCATCGGCGCATTGACTGCCGGTGAGCAGGCGAATGACGTCAGCGATGCGACGGCAACGACGACAATGAGAACTGTCGCGAGGAGCGTGAGAGATGGGCGAGTGCGCATGGGTTCGCGAGCCTACTGCTTTTGCGATGCGCGGTCATCGTAAGGACTTGCGTCGCCACGCAACCATTTCGGCCGCGATGGCCACGGCAATTTCATCTGGAAGCCGCGCACCAACGGCGACGCCGATGGGCATGCGAACGCGTTCGATGTCTTCTTTCGAGAAGCTGCGGTGTTCCAAGCGGTCGCGAGTGCGCTTGGCCTTCGCGCGACTGCCAATGCCGCC
>JAYVXK010000173.1:0-2438 GCA_043785265.1 Myxococcales bacterium
CTCGTTCACGAGCCACTTGATGACAGTGCCCTCGGACACGCTTTCGCCGAGCTGAGGAAGAGTGACATCGATCATCGCACGCCTGTCTCCATGGATTGAAGGTCACACAAATACGCTGACGCGCGGGCCATTACAACCGACTGCGCGCGCGGAACATGGCGATGAAGTAGCCATCGGTGCCATGGATATGGGGCATCAACCGAACTTGGCCAAGAGCAGTCGGGTCTACCGTGGCGAGCAGAGGCGCGTCAAGCGCGGCTGGTTCGAGCAACGGTTGACGCGTCAACAGTTCTGCGACGATGTCCTCGGACTCTTCGCGCAGGACGCTGCAAACCGCATAAACCAGCACGCCGCCGGGTTTAACGCGCTCGGACGCTCGCAGTGTGATGGCGAGCTGCAACTCACGAAGCTGCGCCAAATCGTTTTCGGTTCGGCGCAATGCGATCTCTGGGCGACGACGTAGCGTGCCTGAGCCAGAGCACGGCGCGTCTACCAGCACGCGGTCGTAGGTGTCGCTCACATCGCCAGGACCGATGCTCCAATCGACCGCGAAAGTTCGATTCACCGAGAGGCCAACCCGCGCGAGTTCTTCTTGGAGACGCACCAATTTTTTTGGATGCACATCGCAGGCATCGACGAATCCGCCGTCTTTCACGGCGCGCGCGAGCACGGCGGTCTTGTTGCCCCGACCTGCACATGCGTCGAGCACGCGCTCACCCGGGCGTGCGCCGAGTGCGAGTGCGACGATCTGCGAGCCCTCCTCTTGGATCGACCACGCGCCTTCGCGATAACCCCCAAGCGCTTCGAGCCTCCCGCCGCCGCGCGCGGTGATCGCCAGCGGAGAAACCTTGCCGCGCTCGAATGTCGCGCTCGGTCTCTCGAGGGCGAGTCGCTCGATCCACGCGTCGCGAGCGTCACGATCTTCGACGCGCAACGCCGAACCAGGACCCTCGGTCGTGCCCATCAACGCGCGCGCAGCTTCGTCACCCACACTCGCAATGAGGGCTGTTTTAAGCCATGTCGGTAATGATTCGAGGCGTGCATCGTCGCGCTCTTGTTGCGTGATCGTCTGTGCGCGCGCCGAGACTTTTCGCAAGACTGCGTTCGCGAACGCGCTCATCTTTTCGCCCATGGACTGTCGCACGGCGCCCACGGCGTCATTGACTGCGGCGAACGCTGGCACTCTCGTGAAGAACACCTGGTAGGCCGCGATGGCCAGGTGCGCGCGAACATCTGGCGGAAGATCAGCGACCGGTTTGCGCGAGAACGCATCGAGCTGCGCCTCGAGCCATGGAAAAACGCGCAACGAGCCATACACGAGCTCGGTGCAGAGCGCGCGATCCCGCGGCTCGAGTTGCACGGCACGCGACAGCTCTGCCTCCAGCGCTGCTGCCGCGAATGCGTTTTCTTCGAGAACGCGCGCCACGGCGAGCGCAGCCACACTTCTCGCGGTCGGAGCCGCGCGCATCCTGTTGTTGACCACACTGCGGCATAGCCGCAGATGTGCCGTCACGGCAACAGCTCGCGCACTTGCGGAACGATCACACTTCGCTGCACGTCATTTTTGAACGCGATGGCCATGAGCACGATCATCATCGACAGCCCCACGAGACTGGCGATCTCACGTGTGCGGCGCGCGATCGGTTTGCCACGAGCCGCCTCGATCAAGAAAAACGCGAGGTGCCCGCCATCGAGGACAGGCAATGGAAGCAAGTTGATCAGGCCTAAATTCACGCTCAATAACGCCATCACCCAAACGAAGTAGGTCGTGCCTTTTGCGCCAGCTTCACCTGCGATCTCGTAGACGGTGATCGGTCCGCCGACTGACTTGAGACTCATGCGCCCTTGAAAAACGCGCACGAACATCACCGAAATGGTCTCGACTGCGCGCCCGGTTTCTTCGAACCCGCGACGCAACGCGTACGTCCACAAGTGGGGATTTTTCACGAGTTGATCAGGCGCACCCGGCAACCAATGAGTCGTGCGGAACACGTATTTTTCGTGCGTCTGACCGTACTCGTCCGCCCAGGCTTCCTCGCGCAACTCGAAGCTGCCTGCCATGGGCTCGCCGTCTCGCGTCCACTGGAGCGCGCGCATCGTTCCTGCGCCGTGCTTCAACGCCTCTTGCACTTGCGACCACGTGCCCTGCGGAACGCCATCGAGCGATGTGATGCGATCGCCACCACGCAGACCGGCTTTCCACTCGCTCGAGCCTTCAGGAACATATGCGGCGTACATGTCCGAGGACTCGATGCCCGTGCGCGCGAGCACGTCTTTGGCGCGGGCGACTGAGTCTGCAGCAGCTACGTCGCTCGTCGCGGAGATCGGAGTGAGAGTAGCAACACTCGGCTCCATGACCGCGAGATCGCAGAGCCCACCAAGCGCGTTGGGTTGTGGCATGGGCCGCATGTACGCGAGCACGACGGAGTCACCGCGAT
>JAYVXK010000174.1:0-23516 GCA_043785265.1 Myxococcales bacterium
GAAGCCTTTCGCGGCAAG
This sequence comes from Myxococcales bacterium, assembly GCA_043785265.1. GTDB lineage: Bacteria > Myxococcota_A > Polyangia > Polyangiales > Polyangiaceae > JANYHY01. The sequence goes on from JAYVXK010000174.1 coordinate 19, forward strand.
CGCGATTTTCGGACGCGACGCGGGCTCGGGAATTTCGCCGTGGAGGAGAAGCGCGCGAGACAAGCGACTCACCGTTTCTCGTGGAGCGGACCGTCATAGTATTTCGCGACAGGCACCTTTGGTTGCACGCGAAGCTGCGCAACGACCATCGGCGCCTCGTCACGCGCGAGCTCGTCGCACGTCGCATAAAGACCAAGCCGCCCCTCTTCGAGCTGATTGTGTTGACCAAGCAGCCTGCGCAACGAGGCGACGATCACCAAGGTCGGTGAGCGAACCAGCAGCTTGGCGATCTGACCGTGGTCACTCCGAAGCGACCGCGCGATCGGAAGTGGGTGGCCGCCTCGCTTGGCTCGCGCGTAGGGCAAGAGAACCTTTTCTTCCATCGAGATGTGTTGGAGCAGTCCTTGGCGAAACTGGGCATAGGCGGCTTCATCGATTGATCCGTCTGGGGCTCCTGAAGCTGTCAGCAGATGGTCGAGGCGCACGTGGTCTGCGCTCATGAACTCTTCGATGGGGCCAACGTGCGGCACGGATGAGAGCATGGTTGCCCCGAGCGCAAGCTCCGTGCCTCTTCGTCTTGCACACGCCTTCACTGGCGGCAGGCCGTGCGTGGACAGAGCGACAAGGCTGGGGCGCGCGCGGACGGGAGTTCCGGTCATGAATCACGAAAGAGGCGTGCGCACGAATGACGCGCGTTGGTTGCATCGTCGCGCAATCGGTGCGCGGACGTCTCTCGGACATCACATGAAACGGCCAGAATACGGTGAAAAACGGACGGCATGACGCGTGCGAGGAGTGGGACGTCACGTCTACTTCGACCTTCACCGTTGAGGACCATGATGAACCGATCGATTGTCATCGCTGCTGTCGCTTTCGCACTCGCTGGCTGCACCAAGCCCTCAGGTGACGCACCTCCCGCGCCCACGACTCAAACGCCAGTGGCAACACCGAGCGTGAGTGTGATCGTGATCGCGCAGCCGATCGATGCAGCGCTTCCGACTGCCGAACTGAAGCTCTCTGCGAGCGGCACGACCATGTTGTTCGACGAGACCAAGTTCTATGTGAAGGCTGGGCAACCCGTGCACGTGGTGTTCGAGAACAAACTACCAGGCACGCTGCCGCACAACTGGGTGCTCCTCAAGCCTGGGAAGGAAGCTTCCTATGCGCTCTTCGTCGTCGACAAGGCGAGCGACGGCTACTACGCGGATGCTCCCGAGGTGCTTGCTCACACGAGCCTCGTCGCGCCTGGAAACAAGGGCGAAACCACGTTCATCGCGCCGACTGAGCCTGGCGACTATCCGTACATTTGTTCCTTCCCTGGGCACTACATGATGATGAAGGGTGTCATTACCGTGAAGGCGCCAACGAGCTGATTGGGGCCCCTCCAGCCCGCTCAGCCCGTGCGGACCGCACGTCCTCGCGCAGAGAGGCTGCGACATCGGGAGATCCGTCGAGTCACTTGGGTCGCAGCCTCTCTGCGCTTGCGGGCGAGCGGTCCGGTCGGCCGGGAGGGCCCCACTCACGGCAGCTGAGACCGAAACGGAGGTTAGGGTGTCTCCGTATGACACGCGACGCTCTCCACTCGATTGCCGCTCCCAGCGCTCGACGCTGTCGCGAGCACGAACACCACACTCATCACACCAAACGCAGCAATCAGCACACCCGCTGAACGGCGTACCCAGATTGATCCGGCGCGCGCGAGTACATGCCCTGCGACTGTCCCCGAGGCCACCATGGCTGGGATAGTCCCCAGACCAAACGCCAGCATCGCGAGCGCGCCGTCTCGCGGACGCCCAGAAGCAGTCGCCAATGCGAGCGCGGTGTAGACCATCCCGCACGGCACCCAACCCCAGACAGATCCCAAGAGCACGGCGTGCGTGTAACTGCGCACCGGAAGTAGACGCTGGGCAAACGGGGCTACGCGAGAAAAGACTGGGGCGCCCACTCGCTCCACGAGCCGGAACTTCGGAAACACACCAAGAAGGTGAAGGCCCAGACCCAACATCAGGAGACCGGCTGCGGCGCGCAACACCAACTGAGTCTCTACGAGTGCGCTGCGTAGTCCAAAGGCGAGCGCACCGAAGAGCGCGCCAAACATCGCGTACGACAGCACGCGGCCTACGTTATAGGCCAAAACATAGCCCAAATGCGCTCGCGGGCTCTTTCGCAAGTTGGGCGCGATCCCTCCGGAGAGTACGCTCACGATGCCTCCGCACATGACGATGCAGTGCGCGCTGCCGAGGAGTCCGATGGCGAAGCACGCGAGGAGAGTCGCTTGCATCAGCTGCCTCCTTTGGCGCCAAGAAATCTTGCGGCGACTACCTGTTCAGAGCGACTCGAAGACTCGCGCACGTGCACGCGGATGCCGAAGTCGCTCTGGTAGGCGAGCTTGGGCAGCGTCACGAAGACGTTTACGCGCTTTCCGTCCAACCCAGCCAAGGTGATCGGTTGAGTGGGAAGGATGAAGGTCGCATCCTTGGAGTCGCCCTCAGCGGTCAGTTCGTAAGTCTGAGGCTGGGCAGTCTTGTTGACGATGTGAACCTCGAAGCTGTCGCGAACATTGTCGCCGTCGAACACATAAGGTTCGCCCGGCAAACGAAGCAAATTGGCCTCGAAATCCTGGTGTTTGTGCAATGCGATCGAAGCGGCGACGACCCCCGCGACCAGCAAGCCCGTGTAAATGTAGATGCGAGGACGGAGCAGTTGCGTCTTGCCACCTGACAACGCTCTCATCGACGAGTAGCGAATGAGACCGCGTGGACGATGCACCTTGTCCATGATCTCGTCGCACGCGTCGATGCACGCGGTGCACCCGATGCAATCAATCTGCAGACCATTGCGGATGTCGATTCCTGTTGGACACACCACGACGCATCGCTGGCACTCGACACAGTCGCCGGCGCTCTTGTCGGCTACCTTCCCTCGCGGCTCTCCTCGCTTGGCGTCATACCCAACGACGACCGAGTCCGCGTCGATGAGCGCAGACTGCAACCGCCCATAGGGGCAGATGGCCAGGCACAACTGCTCACGAAAGAATCCGAAGTTGAAGTATAGGATGCCGGTGATGGCGAGCGCCCACGCGAACGCCTCCGGATGGTCGGAAGGAGCGCCCTCGATCATCTTGAGAATCCCAGGCATCGAGACGAAGTACGAGAGCACGATGTGCGCGATCACAAACGAAGCGACGATGTACAAAGCGTGAGTCAGCACGACGCGCCACGCCTTGTTCCAGCTCATTTCTGCTGCGTTTCGGCGCATTCGGACTTCTCGCGGGCCCTGCACCCAGCGCTCGATGCGTCGATAGACGCCCTCGAGAAACACCGTTTGAGGACAAGACCAGCCACACCAGACTCTGCCCAACACTGCGGTGACGTAGATGAGCGCGAAGCCCACGCCCGTCAGTAGGAAGAACATCAGCCAGGTGTCTTGCGCGTTGAAGGTCGCCCCGAACAAGAAGAACCGTCGATGCTCGATGTCGAGAAATAAAGCTGGGTGCTGATGAATCTTGATCCACGGCAACACAGCCCAGACGACGATCAAAATTGCATAGACTACCGTTCGCGCGTTGACCCACTTCCCATGCACGTCGGCCGGATGAATCGCGTGACGCGTTCCGTCGGCGCTGAGAGAGCTCCGAACTGCGGTCGGCTGGAGGAGCGGAAGTCGACGGGGGGTGGCCATGGTTAGTTCACGATGAGGTTGCCCTGTACGGCCTTGCCACCCGGAACATTGGTGTCTCGGATCGAGAGCACGAAGGCAGTGACGGCTTGCTCTCGTTGCGGCCCGAGGACTGGACCCCAAGTTGGCATCTGCTTGTCGGGCACGCCGTCGTTGATCGTTTTGTAGATCTGGTCGGCCTTGCCTCCATGCATCCACGCGCCATCCGTGAGGTTCGGCCCGATGAGTCCAGACCCGTCTGCCTTGTGGCAAGCTGCGCAATTGGTCGTGAAGATCTCTTTGCCTTGCGCGACAGTGGTGGGGTCGTGGCTCAGCGCGGTCAGCGCTTCGGGTGTCACGGATCCGCTTGTTTTTAGCTGCTCTGCGTAGCGCGCTTGTGCAGCCACGGCTTGCTGGTCGTACTCGGCGCGAGGCAGATCGAACGATCTCAGCGTGTGGTAGCCAATCCAGTAGACCGCCGCGAAGACGACGGACCCGTAGAGCGTGTAGAGCCACCAGTTGGGCAGTCGATTGTCGTACTCCTGGATGCCGTCATACTCGTGAATGACGCGGTCCTTGTCTGGGTCGACGTCGTCTCGAACTGACTTCCGGTCGTCTTGATCGCTCATGACTGATCTTCCTTGTCGAGTGGCATCGATGCCAGGACTGCCATCTCACTTGGCTTGGTTCTCATCGCCTTGATGACGATTCCAAAAAAGATCGCGAGAAAGAAAAACAGAGACACGACAGGCAGGACCAGAAGAGGACCCGCATCAGAAAACAGCTTCGAGTACATGTGTGATCTCCTTTCACTGCGCCGCGACAGGCGCGCCGTCTTGGGTTGGCGCTGGGGTCTTCCCCACCGATTGGACATAGGCAATGATCGCGACCATGTCGGAGTCTGGGGCGACCTTGATGCCGTCGCTGTCCAGCTTCTTGGCGATCTCCACGCCTTGTGCTCGAGCCAGTTCGGGCGCATTGGCGATCTCCGCGTCCGTGTACGGAACACCGATGGCTTTCATCGCTGCGAGCTTGTCGGCTGTCCTCGAGAAGTCGACGCGCCCCTGAGCGAAGTGTGCGTAGGGAGGCATGTTCGACCCCGGCGAGATGTCACGCGGGTCTGTGAAGTGTTTGTAGTGCCACGCGTCGGGGTACTTCCCGCCTTCGCGCGCGAGATCAGGCCCAGTGCGCTTGGAGCCCCATAAAAATGGGTGATCGTACTGCGAGTCACCGAGAGTCGAGACCTCACTCGTCGGCGCATAGCGCGCCTTTTCGAACGCGAAGGGTCGGATCATTTGCGAGTGGCAGTTGAAGCAACCTTCCCGGATGTAGATGTCGCGCCCCTCTAGTTCGAGAGGCTTGTAGGGATGCTGGCCTCCCTGAGTGATCGGCGCTTCTACCACCACGATGGGGATGAGTTCTGCGATGCCACCGGCGAGGACCGCGATCGCCGTCATCACTGTGAAGATGAGCGCGCGCCCCTCGACCAGTCGGTGCCAGTTGGGTGCGTTCTTGTCACGCGTCAGTTGGATGGCGACCGTCCCGAGGATGGCGACGACACCCGCGACGAGGATCATGAACAAGGTCGCGCCGACGTCGCTCACCATCGCGACGGTTCCCACGATGGCGCAGACAGCGAGCACCAGCAGGACCGGCTTGCCGAAGAGGACCTTGGCCCACGCGACTTCCGGTACGGGATCAGGCACCACCACGGTGACACTGACTTTGACTTTCTCCGCGCCCCAGGCTGTGCGCCCGAGGTTGTAAGCCATCATCAAAAACCCAGCCAGGTACATCAGGCCGCCGATGAGCCGCATCCAATACATGGGCTTGATCGCAAGCAGTGTCTCGGTGAAGTTGGGATACGCGAGCGCACCGTCTGCCGTGGTTTCGCGCCACATGAGACCTTGCGTGACGCCGCTCACCCACATCGAGACGACGTAGAGCAAGATGCCCAGTGTCCCTACGTAGAAGTGAATTTCGGCCAGTTTCTTGGAGTAAAGCGCGCGCTTCCAGAGGCGCGGCACCAAGAAGTAGAACATGCCGGCGGCCATGAAGCCGTTCCACCCGAGCGCTCCCATGTGAACGTGACCGATGATCCAGTCGGTGTAGTGAGCGAGACCATTGACGCTTCGGATTGAGAGCAGAGGACCCTCGAAGGTCGCCATGCCGTAGAACGTGATGCCAGCGGCAAAGAACTTCACCACAGGATCGGTTCGCAGTTTGTCCCACGCGCCACGGAGTGTGAGCAGTCCGTTGAGCATGCCTCCCCAACTGGGCGCCCAGAGCATGATGCTGAAGATCATGCCCAGTGTTTGCACCCAGTCAGGCAGCGCGGAGTTGAGCAGGTGGTGCGGCCCAGCCCAGATGTAGAGGAACACGAGCGCCCAGAAGTGCACGACCGAGAGGCGATAGGAGTAGACGGGTCGGTCGACTGCCTTCGGCACGAAGTAGTACATGATGCCGAGGATGGGCGTCGTGAGGACGAACGCGACCGCGTTGTGGCCGTACCACCACTGCACGAGTGCGTCTTTGGCGCCTCCGTAGATCGAGTAGCTCTTGAGCGGAGAGACTGGGATCGCCAAACTGTTGACGATGTGGAGGATGGCCACAGTCACGATCGTGGCGATGTAAAACCAGATCGCGACATACAGATGTTTCTCGGCGCGTTTGGCGAGCGCCCAAAAAAAGTTGATCGCAAACACGACCCAGACGACCGCGATCGCGATGTCGATCGGCCACTCGAGCTCCGCGTACTCTTTGGCTTGAGTGAACCCCAAAGGCAGCGTAATTGCGGCCGCAACGATGATCGCCTGCCAGCCCCAAAAGTGGATCTTGGAGAGCAACTCGTTCATGCGCGCCTTCACCAGACGCTGGGTCGAGTAGTAGACGCCCGCAAAAATCATATTGCCGACGAACGCAAAAATGACTGCGTTGGTGTGGAGGGGCCGCAACCTTCCGAAGCTCAACATCGGATGGACGTTGGCTTGCCAGAACGCGAGTTGAAGCGCGATGAGGGCGCCGACCAGCATGCCGACGAGGCCCCAGCCAACCGAGGCGATGATGAACCATCGCACGGGGTCGTCGTAGTATTCGATGCGCTTGGTGTTCGCGGGAGTCTCGGCGATCGCCGACTCCTTGACGTCCTCAGTCATGACTTTCCCTCCAAGGGATTTGGGCGGTCTTCTTCCATGGGCAACAGCGCGAGCCGGTCGGCATGCTCGAAGTCTCCCTGCCGACAGGAAAACCAAAACAAGATGACGGAGCCACTCACGAGCATCAGGCTCACGAAGACTTCCAGGGCTAAGACCTCCATAGACGGCTCCTTTCAGACAACGAGAATGTGGTCGCGAGGATGGTCGAGAGACTGCTCACCGGCATGAGAATCGCGGCGAGCAGCGGCGACATGAGTCCCGCGAATACGAGAGTGACAGCGACGACGTTGTAGGCAGTGGCGAGTACGAAGTTCCGCTTCACCACGCGCGACAGTGTGATGGATGCGTCCAGAGCGGCGCGAATCGGAGCGAGACCTGCCGACACGAAGTAGAAGTCGGCCCGAGAAGCGACGAACGGTCGATCCACCGCAGGAGTGCCCGAGCAAAACGCGGCAGCGACTGCTTCGAGATCGTTGATGCCATCGCCAACCATGAGGGTGTCTTGGCGATCGTGAGAAGCGAGCCAATCTGCCTTGTTTTTAGAGGTCAAACCACCCAGCGCGCGCGTCTCTGCGATCCCGCACGCTCGCGCGACCTCCCTCACTCTGGAACGCTGGTCGCCGCTCAACATCCAGACTTCGTAGCCTCGCGAGGCGAGCGACGAGACTTCCGCTTTTGCTCCTGGACGCAGTCGCTCGCGGGTGTGGATCGAGACGAGTGTCTTTCGATCTAGTGAGAAGATCACATCACCCTCGCGCCCGTCTCCTGCCCAGCCTGGTGCGCCCAGACGGACGGTGCTCCCTCCTGCCTGGGATTGCAGACCCGACCCGATGACCTCGCGCGACTCCAGAGCCTCTGCCATCCGAATGCCGCGTGCTTCGAGGACGCGACGAATGGCTTCGCTCTTGGGATGCGAGCTCTGCTGAACCATCGCGAGGAGCATCCTGCGCTCTGCGATCGAGAGGTCGTCCACGAATGATGGGTTTGCGACTTCGATCTCACCATCTGTCAGAGTGCCGGTCTTGTCGAACACGACCTTCCGGATGCGCGAAGCCTTGTCCAAAAAGTCCATCGAGCGCACGTAAAGACCTCTACGAACGAGCCCCGATTGCACCAGCTCATAGGCCAGAGGAGTCGCGATGCCGAACGCGCAAGGACACGTGACGACCAACATGGCAGTGGTCACAGCCAGCGCGCGACCCAGGTCGTGAGTTGCCAACATCCAAGCGCCAAACGCGACAGCCGCGAGCACGAATACGGCAAGAACATAGGCCGGTGCGAGTTTTCGCAAGAACGGATTCAGCACGCCGCGCGCTCCCAAGGGTCGCGCCGGAGTACGCAGGATGTCCGTGATGGCGCTGTGTTCGAAGTCAGTCTGAACGAGCATGGCGAGCGCCGTGTCACCCGCGTTGAATGCTCCAGCAGGAAGGAGGTCGCCTCTCGTGTAGTGGCGTGGCTGGCTCTCTCCGTTGATCCAGTCGAGCGAGCAGGATGCAACCGAAGACAGAAGTCGCGCGTCGACTGGGATGAGATCTCCAGGCGCAACCATCAACTCGTCGCCGACGTTGAGATCACCGCAAGCGATGACACGAACCGAACCGTCTTGGTTGCGACGACGCGTGAGCAACGAGGGAGCTCCGCCGTCTCCTAGGAGCTGTCGGCGATTGTTTTCGAGTACGCGCTGCTGAAGGAACCTGCCAAGCAACATGAGCGTGACGAACAAACAAAGCGTGTCGAAGTAGGCTGGGGTGTGCGCGAAGAACGCGTGAACACTTCCTCCGTAGGCCAACGCGATGCCGACTGCGATCGGAAGGTCGAGATGCAAGGCCCGTTGGCGAACTGCCTGCCAAGCCGAGCGGAAGAAGACGCTGCCGCCGACCAGTACTGCCGCAGTGCCCAGGCTTAGTTCGAGCGCTTCGAACAACCGATGCAACGGTCCTTCTGCGAGCCCCGCATACATCGCGATGGCGAAGATCATCGCGTTCATGGAGAGCGCGACGCACACGCCAAAGCGCACGAGCAAGCCTCTCGATGGCGACGCTTCGTCCTTTCGCTTCGGGCCGATCTGGTAGCCGAAGGCCTCTACCTTGGCGATGAATGCGTCGAGATCAAAGCGTTGATCGATGAGCAAGACCAGCCTGCCCACCGACGGATTGATCAGAAGGGAGACGCCGAACTCCTGCTTTCGGAACAGCTCCTCGAGGAGCCACACACAGGCACTGCAGTGCATGCCTTGGACGTCGAGTTCGACTCGCGAGGTGCTCGTAGAGGTCGCGACGCGCTCGGAGATCGCATCCAACCACTTCCGGTCGCGCCGCTTGGGTGCGTCGACCACTGGGACGCCGAGGGGGCCGCGCAATTGGTAGTAGCGCCCAAGATGAGCGGCCTGCAAAAGAGCGTGGACGGACTCGCATCCGACGCAGCAGAACTGGGAGGAGGTGTTGGCATCGATGCGCTGTCCGCAATGAGTGCAGGCGCGCAGGGCGTGGAAGTTCCCAGGGGTCGCGGGAGCGACGAGCGGAAGTGACGACTGAGCCAAGACAGTGAGCGCTCATCGCAACGCCCGTGCCCGCATCAACTCGTGCCAATCATGCTGTCGATGGGTGCCTTTTCCGCAAGCCATGCGGGTCCGCGCAAACCATGCGTCAGCCGCGTCTACAGCTCTTCCATCCAGAACTCGAGGTCGCTGCGCTCGTTCTTTTCGCGGCGAGCGGCCTCTCGTTTGCGAAGATCAACACGACGGATTTTTCCCGAGATCGTCTTGGGAAGGGCCGAGAACTCCAGCCTGCGAACACGCTTGTAGGGCGCGAGTATCGCCGTGCAAAAATCGAAAATCGCACGAGCGGTCTCTTTCGTCTCCGGCACGCCAGGCTTGACCACGATGAATGCCTTGGGCACCGAGAGGCGCACAGGATCTGGACTGGGAACGACAGCAGCCTCTGCGACCATGTCATGTTCGAGCAGCACACTCTCCAACTCGAACGGACTGATGCGGTAGTCGCTGCTCTTGAACACGTCGTCTCCGCGACCGACGAAGTGGATGTACCCCTTGTCGTCGCGCCGCGCTTCGTCCCCCGTGCGGTAGTAGCCTCCTGCCATCACGGCGGTCGTGCGCTCGTCGTCATCTTGATAGCCCCCCATGAGTCCCGTGGGTCTGGGCGAGAGCTCGAGAGCGACCTCTCCTTCGTCCGTTTCGTGTCCTGCATGATCGAGCAGCACGACGTCGTAGCCTGGAAGGGGCTTTCCCATCGACCCCAGTTCGACTGCAAAGCCTGGTGGATTTCCTACCTGCGCGGTCGTCTCGGTTTGACCGTATCCATCGCGAATGGTGATTCCCCAGGCAGCACGCACGGTCTCGATCACCTCGGGATTCAAGGGCTCCCCTGCACTCGCGAGCTCACGGAGGCTTGCCGGTTTTTCTCCGAGCGACTCCAAGATGAGCATGCGCCACACAGTAGGAGGCGCACACAAAACGTTCACGTCGTGCTCGCGCAGGACTTCCAGTGTTCGCGACGGGACGAAGCGTGGAGCGTCATGGACCAAGATGGTGGCGCCCGCATTCCATGGTGCAAAAAAACTCGACCATGCGTGCTTGGCCCAGCCAGGTGAGCTGATGTTCTGGTGAATGTCTCCCTGCCGTAGGCCCAGCCAATACATCGTCGACAGGTGGCCCACCGGATAACTCTGGTGCGTGTGCAGCACCAGCTTCGGCTTGGCGGTGGTACCGGAAGTAAAGTAGAGGAGCAGCGGCTCGTCTGCACGGGTCGCCACGCGTTCGAGCTTGGCAGGCGAAGACAGCGCCTCTTCGTAGGGAGTGAACGATGTCGCTCCCCCGACCGCGAGACGCACGACGAGACGCTGCGGATCGCGCAGTTTGTTGGCTCCCTCCGTGTCGGTCACCATGTGGCGGACGTTGCCCCGTTCGATGCGATCGTCGATGTCGGACTCGGTGAGCTGGGTGGTGGCTGGAATGAGTACTGCGCCGAGTTTGATCGCAGCGAGCATCGTCTCCCAGAGCGGCTGCACATTGGTCAACATCACCAGAATGCGATCGCCCCGCGCGACGCCATGATCCGAAAACCAGCGCGCGAGTCGGGTGGAGCGGTCCGCGAGCTCTTCGAAACTGGTGCGTGTGGTGCCGCTGGTTTCACTCACGAGCACCAGAGCGGTCCCGTTGTTCTTCTTCGCGAGTATGTCGAACCAGTCCCAGGCCCAGTTGAACTCGTCGAGCACGGGCCATCGAAACTCGGCGCGCGCGCGCTCGAGATCGTCGCGGTTGTCGAGAAGGACGGCGCGTGCGCGCTCGAAAGCCTCAGTCGGCGTCATGCCGCCGAATCTATCAGTTCAACTGCGACGACGGCGACGGAACGCGAGCACGAGACCGAGCGCTCCAAGCGCAAACGCGGTCCATGCGCCTGGGTCGCTCTCACGCTGGGTCGAGCAACCACCCGAATCGGTGCTGGGTGAAGGAGGAGTCGGGACTCGGTGGACGTTCGACACCTTGGTCTGGGTAGCCGCACCGAGACGCAGGTCACCTTGGCTCAGCACCGACGAAGGCAGATCCATCCGCAGTCGCGTCACCCATACATCCACCTGGTTCATGCCACTGGTCGCGACCGCGATGTCATCGAAGATGCACGGATCGGAAGTTCCACCATCAGTACTCGCGTCATCGGCAGAGGCGTCGACCGACGCATCGACAGACCCATCGAGTGGAGTACTACCGGAGTCGCTGCCTGAGTCCGTGCCTGCGTCGAAAAGGCTGGGCTTGGAGGTGCAGGTTCCCTGTCCCTGCGTGAACTTGATGGCCTGCGCGTAGGCTTGAGACAGCGATGACCATTGCCCATTAAAATCGGACGAAAGCACATGACCCGCATATTCGGTCAGCACGCCGGTTCCGTTGCTCGTGGCCATCGCGGCTTGCGTGAGTGTCGCGTAGTTGGACGACGACGTGCCGTCGTCCCACGTGAGCTTCGCGTCGTCGACCGTGACATCCGGGAAGTTGACCGTGTGGTAGCGACCCTCGCCGATCACATAAAGGACGATGCTCACTTTGGCGCCCACACCAGCTGCCACCATCCGAAGTGGAAGTGTGGCGTCAGCTCCCGACGTGACGACGCGCACGGGTTGCATCGATTGGATGCCTTTGCCAGGCAAGAGTCGCAGCGCGATGAAGTCGAAACCCTCTTTGACATAGGCGTCGATAGTAGGTTGAAAGCCCGCTTGCACTTCGTAGAGGTGTGCGGTGAGCCAAGCGTTGAGGGACGACCCATTGTTGGCGTGCAGTGTGACCGCTTCGTAAGGGCCGACGACGACGTCGCTCACGACCGAGACAGGAGGGTCCCTCGGCACCGCGCCCGATGCCAAGGTCGAGTCTTCTGTCGTGGCGCCGCAGGAGAAGGCTGATTGCTTGCCTTGCTGGTAGGGCGGCGGAAACGGCGCAAGCACCTGAGGCGCTGTGTACGCATCGAGCGCCTTGATGAATTCGTCGTGCGACAGTTCGATCGTGGTGCCTGGCTTGACGGGCAGCACCCAGGCGAACTCTTTCGGGTTGCCGCTGTATTTGATCTGATCCCAGAGCACGGTCTGCGTCTTCGAGATCGACATCACCATGTGGTGTTCGTTGACGACCGTCGAATCGCTCGAGACATCGGACGGCTTGGGCGGCTCGTGAAAACAGCCTCCGCAAGCATTCGCGACGCGTGTGTTGGTGATGACTGTGGTCGCGGCGATCGTCGCTGCGAGTAGCGTAAGAAATCGATGAGCGTGCATTATGTTAAGTCCTCGCGCTCAGCTTGGCAGAAATCCGAGCGACGCGCTCGCGCAAGTCGCGTCTACTTGCCCGGCCGCGCGCAGCGAAATCCTACTGTGTCCGAAACTGTGACTCCTGACGTCGGGACTCGCTGCCGGTAGGCTCCGCGAAGCAGGGCGCCGATGTCGCTCCAGTGACCTCCGCGAAGTCCGAGCGAGGGTCCGTCCTTCTTGCCTGCCTGGGTGCACACGGGATCGTACAAGAGAGGCTGATTCCAGCACGATTCGTCATCGGCTGCCCACTCGTCGACCACCCACTCGGCGACATTGCCTGCCACGTCGACCACGTCGTCGACGCGATCGCGTGTGCCGACTCCTGCGGGCGCGGGACCGACTCCGAGAGAGGCGCAGGTGTCACCGACTTTGCCACGCGCGAACACGGCGTCTTTGCATGCAGGCTCGTCGTCTCCCCATGGGAAGGCGGCGCTCCGCAGACCACGCGCGAGATACTCCCACTGGGCTTCGCTGATCAACGCCGCACCCAACGTCGCGCAGTACGCAGCCGCTCGCTTTCGCGAAACGCAGTTGACTGGAAGACTCTCGTTGGGCCCAAGCAGATCGGTGTACGTGCAGTGGTCACTCCCACTGGGTCTCGAGGGGTCGGTCGAAGTGGCCACGCCTCGTGCGCGCAGTTCGCCGACTGTGATCTCGTGGTTGCTGACGAAAAACGGCGACAGCGCGACCAGTCGCTCGCTCGGAAAAGAAATGTTGGTGGGGTCTCCCATCCAATAGGCGCCCCCTGGGATGCAACTCTCCGCGGCCTGAGGCGCATCAGCGCAAGGCACGCGATAGGCAGACGCCCACATCCCCGCCAGACCACCTTTTGCTGGCCCGGGCAGCGCGGCGAGAGGAGCGTCGAGTGTGCCTTGCGGTGAACCGACACTCTCGGTGGCAAGCAGAACATGTACCGACACGACCCCCTCAGCGCCAACATCAGGCAACAGGACCACGGACTCGAGAGTGGATGTGACGCGTGGCTCGACGACAAAACCTCCTGTCGTTCGATAGAGTCGGAGACGCGCACGAACACCCATTTTTTGTGCCGGATTGAGGATCGCAAAGGATGCTTGTGCCTTGCCCACCTGTTGTTGATTGATCGCGAACTCGCGTGTGCAACCTTCGCAAGGAAGGCTCTCTCCGCTGGCGAACACTTCCACCCGAAGTCGATCGAATAGCGCAGGAGCGGTCGCGACTTGCCCAGGCGCTGCGGGCAAGAGAGCGTCGGTATCCACGAAGAGCAGAACTTGGCCTTGGGGCGGAAGTGCGTTCGTGCATGACGCGACGCACGCGAACACGAAGAGCGATGCGCGCTTCATGGACCCTCTGGGTGGACACATCGGAAGCCAAGCAATCCTGCTGCCAGTCTCAGACCAAGCTCGAAGCGCGCTCCGAGATCGGCGATGGTAGGTGCGGCGAAACTGAAGCCTCTGAACGTTCGGGTGGAAGTGTCGATGAGAAGGTCTGGGTTGCCGCAGAGAGGATCGATGAGAGTCGCGTCTCCCCAACACGCGTCGACGTAGGTAGCGCCAACGTCCAGCGTCCACTCGCCCACGCCCCCAGCCAAACCCATCACTCCGAGCGAGGTCACGTCGACATCGCTCTCTGCAATCAGCGCCACGCCTTGTGGTTTGTTTTTGCAAGTTCGCCCGCCCAGAGTCGAGCGACCGAACACAGCGCGATCACAATCAGGCAGATCGTTGCCCCATGAAAAACGGGTCTTTTGTGATCGGCCCGCCACGGTCGTCGCGTGCTCCCATTGCGCTTCGGTCGGCAAGTCTCCGCCGGAAAATTGGCACATCTGGCGCGCGGTCTGCCACTCGAGACACGTGACTGCCACGTCTTCGCGACCCATCGGAGTGTCGGACCATGAACACCAGCCGTTCGCGGTATCGGCCAGAGGCTGGTTGCGTGGTGCGGGCAATTTGGTGGGTTTAAAACCTCTCGCCAGCGCGTCACGCATGCGACCCACCGAGACCTCACGACGATCCATCCAAAACGTGTGCACACCAAATACGCGAACCGGCAACGCCGACAGCGATGCGCTCGCAGACGGATCGACCGTCCCTAGGATCGTGGCGCCACCAGGAATGCACACGCGTGCGCTGGAGGCATCGGCCGGTGGGCAGCGATCGCCCAGCCAGGTTCCTACGAGACTGGTGGTGGGAAGTTTTTCGTTCGAGATCTCGTCCCCGACCGCCACAGTCTGCTTCTGAGTATCCACGCAGCTTTGTGCTTCTCCCAACACTGGGCCGCGCGATGGATCTGTTGCGAGGATCGCGGAGGTACCCAGGCACGCACCATGAAGGGTCACTCCAACATGAGTCTTCTTCCCAGCCACCACGGAGACGCGCACCAGTCTATCGACTGTGCTCAGAGGGTCGGGCTCGATGAGAGGTGTGACATCTTGCGCGTTCTTGAGGAGGCGCGGGCCGCTGGTAGGCGGCGACTTGGTCACGATCGCACCGCCCCAGGTATGAGGGTTGTCGCCACGATAGTCGCGCGTGCGTCCATCCGGAAAGACACGCGCGCGCACCCATACGTGAGCCTGTCGCGAGGGATCATCGGAGTAGACACCGAAGCTCACAGGCCAGTCACGCGGATCGGGTCGCGAGAACTCGACTGAGTCGAACCAGGTGCCGTCTTCGGAGTACAAGTCGACACGCACGCGCGAGGCGACGAGAGGCGCAGGCAGATCTGTGTCGAGCGCGATCACCACCTCGGGCAGAGGCGCGAGCGACGACGCCTGGCAAGAACACGAGAGCACCAACGCAGCTAAAATTGGCCGTTTCAGCACGAACTGGCCATCTCGTAGAGGGCCTCGTGCACTTCGACTGCCCAAGGACGTTGCTCGCGATCGTGAGACAACATTCGCATGACCAGAGACGCGAGCACCGGCGGTACCGCATGCGCGACAGGATCAATAGGAGGGATGGAAGCCTTGCTCGCGTTCTTCACGATCTGCCCATAGCTCTTGCCTGGGATGGGACGCTCGCCGGTCAGACACTCGTAGGCGATCGCTCCCATGGCCCAGACGTCTGCGCGGAGATCGATCCCCTTGTCTCCATAGAGTTGCTCTGGTGCCATGTAGTGCGGCGTGCCGAGCACCGCGCCCGATCGCGTGAGAGCCTCCATCGCGGCTTCGGTTCCGTCGGTCAGCAGCTTTGCCAAACCAAAGTCGAGCAGCATCGTCACGGGGGCTGCGCCTGGTTGGTCTTGCGCGAGAAAGATGTTGGAAGGTTTCAAGTCGCGATGGAGCACGCCACGCGCATGCGCTGATCGCACCGCTGACGCGAGAGGCAACAGGATGGCGATCGCCTCGCGCGCGGGGAGAACTCGCCGACGCTCGAGGAGGCGATCCAGTGGCTCGCCGATGAGCAAGTCCATCACGAGGATCGGAAGAGCCCCAGGCGTCGGCGTGAGAATCGCACGCACCTCGACGATGTTCGGATGCGACAGCAACGTGCCCAGCTTGGCTTCGCGCACCACCCGGCCGCGCAGCTCCGGCAACGATGCCTTCAACACCTTGAGCGCCACGTGCGTTCCGCTGTGCAGATCACGCGCCTTCCAAACGACGCTGATTCCGCCCTCCCCTACGATCACGTCGAGCAGATACCTTCCTGCGATCAGGTCACCCGCGTGGAGCCCGTCGTCACTTGCCGCTGGTGACGGCTCGCTTGGGAGTGTGCGCGCGAAAGGAGTGCGGTGGTCGTCGACGTCTTCGCTCGCGCGGAGATAAGCCGTGACGAGCGCCCGGCACTCGGCGCAGGTGTCGAGGTGCAAGTCGATCTCGAGACGCGCCGAAGGTGACGCGTCCCCAAGCACGAACAGTTGGTCTCCGTCGAGGCATCTCATCGCAACGATCCGGCGGCGACTATACCGTGCGTCGCCGGTGCCGCACGTCCGTACGGACCGAAGCTCAAAAATGGCTCCGGCGAAGTACGAACCAGCAAGGACAATGGTACGGTGGCTCGCGTGAGTGCGCTCGATGTCGCGTGGGAGGCCGCGCACCAACGCTGGCCTACGATAGTGCGCGACCGAGCTGCGTTCGATGGGTGGATGGCGGCTCATGTCGCGAGCGATGACCCCGCCCTGTACGCGGCCGACTTCTACGTGACGCGTGCGGCAGCGGCAGGCGATGCGTTCGCTGTTGCGGCGGTCGATGCACTGCTCGACAAAGAGTCGGCGCGCGCTCTCGCCAGACTAGGGCTGAATGAGGCCGCGCGTGATGACGTTCGGCAGACCGTGCGCGAGAAGCTTTTCTTGCGCAAGAACGAAGCCGAGCCGGTCATCGCTCGCTACTCGGGGCATGGTCCCCTGGGCGCGTGGCTCCGCGCGACGCTCGTTCATGCGGCAGTCTCGGCGCTGCGCGCGCAAGCACGTGAACCTGAAAACGTGTCGGTGTCACGCTTGCCTGAGGAGGCTGGGAGTGATCCCGAGCTTGCGGCGCTGCGCGTTCGCTATGGCGAGGCGTTTCGCTTGGCATTTCAGGAAGCGTTGTCGACGCTCACTCCACGAGAGCGCAATGTGCTTCGCATGACCTACCTCGATGGCCTGACTGCGGATCAAGTCGGCACTGCCTATGGGGTGCATCGCGTGAGTGTGGCTCGCTGGCTGGGAGATACGCGTTCTGCTTTGCTCGAACGGACGCGTGCCGCACTGAAAGAACGACTTCGGCTTGGCAGTGACGACCTCTCCAGTGTGACTCGCCTTTGTTTGAGTCAGATCGACGTCAGTCTCGAGCGGCTCCTCCTCGAGGTGTAAGAAACTTCGTTACAGCTTGGGTTGGCCTGCGTCGAAGGGTCGACGCTGTCGCTCACCACGTGCGACACCGATCGCGGAGAAGCCATGAAACAAGCTATTTTGTCGCTCGCATTCGTCGTCGTCGCTCTCGCTTGCGGCGGCGGAAACGAAAAAACTTCGACCCGCACCAATAGCCAAGGTCAGACCTGCAGCTCGTCGCACGAGTGCATCAACGACAGCTGCACCTGCACCTCGGGTCCCAAAAAAGGCAACGCGTGCGACACGGACGACAAGTGCGTCGCTCAATGCGAGACATGCAGCTGAGTCGCCAGGAAAACATCCTCGGTGACCTGCCAACCACTACGCAAAACGGGTGTCTCTCATCGGGAAAGCGCTCCGAGGGCGCTGGAGGTAGTCTCGCTAACATGAGCGCGCGGCCAACGACGCCAAACCTGCGGCCCGTGCGTAGCGCGTCCGAGTTCCTCCATGATCCGATCGGGCACTATCTGGCTGGTCGCTCGTTCTTGATCTGGGTGCTCTCGCCGACGCTCGCTGGCTCGATCTACTTCGATCGCCCCGACGAGAGCGAGTTCCCGGTGTTGTTCGAGCTGTTCGCGCTGCCCATGCACCACGCGCTCGAAGTCCCCTTCGACGCAGTGATAGACTGCTCGCGTCTCACGGGGCTCTCGCTCGACTCGTTCGATGCGCTGACCCAACACCTGATGAATGTGGGGCAAGTCTCCGATCGTGTCCGTCGCGTGGCGTGCGTGCGACCCCACGGGATGCCGGGTGCAACGATCGCGGGGCTCTTCTACGAGCGGGTGATGCCGCGCTTTGCCGCCGCGCTCTTCACCGACGCCACTGAGGGTTTCCGTTGGCTGGGCAGGGCCGGCGGAGATGGCGAGCGCGCTGCGTTGGAGCAAGTCGTCGACGGGCTGCTCGAAGCGCCGTCTGAATTGAGCGCGCTGCGGCAGTGGTTGGCCGACAACCTCGACGCGCCAACGATCGAACGGGCGGCCCGCAGCATCGGCATGTCGGGGCGTTCGCTGCAACGAAAGCTTCTGCTCTCCGATACGAGCTTTCGCCGTGAGGTCGATCGTGCACGCGTTCGCTCCGCCGAAGCGCTGTTGCTCGATCGAGATTCCAAGATTGAAGTGATCGCGCGACGGGTTGGTTGTTCGTCGGCATCCCACTTCGCAACACTATTTCGACGCGTCACGGGAGAAGCACCCGGAGACTTCCGCGCGCGACGCAGCTGATCGACCCAAGCGTCCTGTCGCCTGGCGCATTCGTTGTGTCGAATGGCGCGCCGATGATGTCGCTTGCGAGTGATTGCGCACTCGCATGGCGTATGAGTCCCCACCCCAATCGCAAAGGAGCTTCCAATGATTAAGAGCATGTTGTTCGTAGGCACCATTCTTTCTGTGGCCGTCTTGGCTGCCCCTGTCTCTGGCGACACGCAGATCACGCAGAGCTACTCCTGCTGTGCGAACGGCGACTTCTACGGATGCCCCTCACAAGACGAGGCCATCAAGTGCTTGAAGAGTCAACGCAACGCTTGCACGCGCGACGCATCTCGCGACAACAAGTGCCAGTCGGAAGAAGACCTCGCGGGCGGCGCTGACCTCCCGAAGGCTCCCGCAGCCCAAAACCAGGCGTTTGGCGCGGTCTGCCAGTACAGCGACGAGTGCGCATCGGGGATCTGTTTCGTGATGCGCCAGGGTGACTTCGGTTATTGCACCAAGATGTGTGACAGCTTCGCGGACTGTCCGACGTTCTGGGATTGCGAGCGCGGCTCCAACACTTCTCACAAGATGTGCAAGCAACCACGCGATTGATTCGAGGGTGCGCGCAGGTTGGCGCGCTCCTGCTGCCGATTGGCGCAAAACTGCTGGCGTCTCGTTGTAAGACGCCGCTCGATCGTCGCAAGGCGAAGCAAGAAAATAATTCTTCGTTACACATCGACGCGACGAGCGTCTTTGTGAAGCGGGCGTCGCTGTGAGCCCGAGATCATCACGGCCCTTTTTTTGGAGATCACGAGATGTCACGTCACTTCATCTACACGGCCACTGTATCGCTCACCGTTGCCATCATCGCTTGCAGCAGCTCGACGACCATCGTTCAGCGAACCGGAGCCACCACCTGCGGAACCGCCTCGTGCGCCGCAGGGCAATATTGCGCCGACTCGCGCGTCAGTAACTGCACACCCGGCTGCTTGAGCGATCAGAACTGTGCAGACAACCAGACTTGCTCCAAGACGGGCGCTGACATTGGCGCGTGCGTGAACACGGGCGGGCCTCCTCCGCCGTCCAACACCAAATACAGTTGCTGCCTCAACGATGTGTACTTCGCGTGTGCGGACAAGGCATCGTTCGACAAGTGCGCTGGTTTCGATTTTGGCGCGTGCGACATGGCGTGCTCTCCAGCAGACTTTGCCTGTCACCAGCAGTGCGCCAGCCAAGCGGCCAACGCCAAGCACGATCCGAGCGCTTGCAACCAACAGCCAGGCAAGTGCCCCACTTCACCCCCTCCAACCGGTGGAAGCTGCAACGGCTCCGGCTTCAGCACTTGTCAGATCGACTCGGACTGCCACAGCAGCTCGAAGCATTGCACGGGCGGAAAGTGCTTTTTCAATCAAGCCGGATCGAAGTGCAACATCGACTCGGACTGCGGCGACGGCAACCACTGCACGAGCGGATGTTGCTTGACCAACACAGCGGGTAGCAAGTGCAACATCGACTCGGACTGCGGCTCTGGCAACCATTGCACCAGCGGCAAGTGCTACGCAAACATGTTCGGATCGCCCTGCAACATCGACTCCGACTGCGGATCGAATTCGTCATGCGTGAACGGCAAGTGCAACTAGATCGCTCCTGATCGCCGATCCCCGTCCCCGCACCCGCCCTCGTTCGCTCGGGAACGGGGCTGGTTTTCGCCGAGAGCAAGCGAATCCTAGGAGGGATGAGGAGCCGTACTTCCGTACGGTGACGATTCCCGACAACGGAGTCGCGCCGCTATCGGCGAAAAACAGTCCCGTTCCCTAGGGGATCTTGGCTGCCCAGCCTAAACCACCCATGTCGACTGGCGGGCGCTCGGGTGCGGGGCGAGTCAGCGCGTAGGTGGTCACGGTCGCTCCTGCGACGACGGCTCCCGCGAGCGTCCAAAACCACCAGCGCGTGAAGAGGCTGGGTCGTGTCGCTTTGAGCTGCACTGACAAATCCACGCGCTGTCCTGCGGAGAGTTTTGCATCCGTCTCGAAGCTGTCGAAGCCCGACTTTTCGACGACGACATGATGAACTCCTGCGGGACGCGACAACAGGAGCGGCACTGTTCCGACATCGATCTGGTCGACCTTGACCACAGCGTTGGGCTCTGTCGCGTTGATGCGTACGGACGCGGGTAGCTCGCTGACACGAATGGCCAGCGCACGTCGCTCGCCTGGACGCACGGACTCGCTGAGCGCTGCGTCTGCGAAACCTGTACGAACGACCACAATCACATGCGTGCCTGGATCGAGGATCAAACGGAACGTGCGCGCGGGTGGCACTGTGGGTTTGCCTGATGGTGACAAACCCGCGACGAGAGTCGTCTCCGTCGCGGTCGCATCGACCACGAGAGGGGCGCCGTCGACCGCGATGGCTGCATCGGCTGGATCCAACGAGACGTCGAGCGAAGCCAGCAAACTGTCTATTTCTTGCTCGAAACGCGACACGTCGCGCACGGTCGCTTCAGGCAAGTCTGCGTCGAGTGTTCGCTCCGAGAGAGAGCGCGCAAAGGTCGCACGCGCGCGAACGTATTGACCGAGCGCGCGTTCGCACACCGCCATGTTGTAGGTAGTCCATGGGTGAGGTCGCAGCGCCGCGGAGTGTTCGAACGCAGAGAGCGCAGCGGCCCACTGAGTGTCTTGCGCAAGAGACGAGCCCTTCCGAAAAAGCTCTCGCGCCTGATCGACATCATCGGCCGAACTCACACTCGCGAGTGTCAGCGCGAGAACGACGAGAACAACCATTCGGACGAGACGCATCGCGGCGGCGATTGTTCCTCAGAAGGGAGGTCTTGTCAGCAGAGGGTTTTGCGCGCTCGCTGACGGCGTGAGAGTCGCCGCAGGTTTTGGAGTGATCGACGGAACGCGCGCCACTGATGCAACCGTCGCAGGCGCCGAGAGCTGTGCCGAGGGGATCGTCGCGGCGTCGAGTTCGGATCGTGGGGGCTCGGGCGTCACGGTCGTGTTGCTCTGCGAAGCGATGGGTGGTCCGTCGTTTTGTTTTGCGAAGTGAGAAGCGACGGCAGCCCCACCTATCACCACGGCCGCCAACCCAGCGAACATCGCCAAGCGACGCGGAGTCCTTTTTTGTGGGCGATCGTGACGACTCGCCAACATGTCGAGGACGGCGCGCGCACTCGCGGGGCGCTTGTCGCGATCGACTTCGAGCAACGAGTCGACGACATGCCCGAGTCTTCGCGAGACGTCTGGCGCGCGTGACGCGAGTTTGGGCAAGACTCCGGTGGCCAAGATGCGCATCACCTGACCGAGATTTTCGCCTTGCGTAGGTCGCTCCCCCGTGAGGCACTCGAACGTGAGCACGCCTAGTGCCCAGAGGTCTGCGCGACCGTCCACGTCGCGTTCACCAAAAGCTTGCTCCGGTGCCATGTAGTAGGGCGTTCCCAACATCGCGCCGCTTTCGGTCAGATCGCGCGTCGACGCGTCCTCGGTCGGCATGAGCTTGGCCACTCCGAAGTCGAGCAGTCTGGTGTGCGGCGCATCGATCGTCAAAAACACATTGTCGGGTTTGAGATCGCGGTGCACGACCCCAGCCGCATGAGCCGCTTCCAACATCTCGAGGATGGGCTCCACCACGAGGAGTGTTTCCGCTTCGGACATTTGACTTTCGCGTTCGAGTCGGGTGCGCAGCGACTCGCCATTCAATAGTTCCATCACGAGCACCGGCGCTCCTTCGTGATCGACGACATCGACAATGGGCACGACTCCAGGATGGTGAACCGCGCTCGCAGCTCGCGCTTCGCGGACCAAGCGCTCACTCGATCGATGGGAAGACTCACTACCCTTGTGCAAGAACTTGAGCGCCCAAGTCTTGCGCGTCATCGTGTGAGTGGCAGCCCAGACTTCTCCCATGCCACCACTACCCAGTGCACGATCGAGCCGAAATCGCCCAGCGATGACCTCTCCAGCTTGCACGGGCTAGATCGAAGTCACGCTGAGTACTTGCCGCGCAGAGATCGTTTCCACGACAGCAGCATAGCGCCGTTGACGATCGCGAGCGCCAGTCTTTGCGGCCGCAGCTCACGCATCTGGTCGCCAGTCTTCAGTTGACGATCAGCGTGATGCTCGCCTTGTACTTGTTGGATGCCTGGTCCGTCGCGGTCAGGGTGATCGTTCGTGTCCCGGGTGTTTTGAACGAGTAACTGAAGTTTCCTCCCGTGCCGATCTGGGTGCCGTTGTCGTCCCAGACTAGACTCCCGTCGGTGATGGGCGCGCACGTCGCGTCGCGAGCGAGACCAATGAAGGGTACCTGTGTGCCTGCGCCGCGTGTCTCGTTGTTGCCTGGGTGGTTGATCGCCACGCCCGGGCAAGGCTGCCCAGCGTCGTTGAAAGTGGTCGAACTCGAGTCCGAGCCCGAATCGGCGCTCGAAGCTGCGACGCATACTTTGGACTTGCAGACGAGCCCAGCGTTGCAGGTGTCATTCGGAAAGCAGGCCCCCTGCGCCGCACCCTGCACCAAGATGGGAGGACCGTCGGACGCTCCACAGCCGCTCACCGAGCAAAGCGCCGCACCGATCACCAACGCGCTCGAAAGCATCGCCAAGAGTTTCATCGCCAACCTCGAAGTTAGGGTATCGATCGCCTAGTCACCGGCGGCCGAAAAAGCAGGCAGACATTTTTGCCGATCAGCTGGTGCGGCGGGAACGAAGACCCAACGAGCGTGTTTTCCCAAGGCGCAGGTGCACAGATTCGGTGGCGCGGTGCTACAGAGCCCCCCGCATGGGCGCAAATTCAATCAGCAGGCGAGTCATTGGCAAACTGGGTTCGTCTCCTCTCGTCGCGCGGGTGCACTGGCGCATCGAACGAGATCGTGGTGAGACGCAGCGATTCTTTGGCGTGTACACGTCTTTCGA
>JAYVXK010000175.1:0-8074 GCA_043785265.1 Myxococcales bacterium
GAGCATCAGCTTCTGCGCGGCAGCCATTGCAGCTTCTGCTTCGTGTTGGTTCGGGCTCTCTGCGAGCGCCAGCAACTTGGCGATACGCGTGACGATGCGGTCGTCCGCTTCGCTCGCTGGCTTGGGGACTCCGCCAGCGCGCGCATCGATGCCGAGACGAGCGCACACTTCGCGGAATGCGCGACCATGCGCAGTCTCGTCCTCCGCGCGCAGCACCTCGTGGGCGTACTGATGCGCCATCTCGTGCTTGAGCACCTCGATCACGGCGCCCCATGATTCAGCTAGGACGAGCGATCGAGAAATCTCGAGGGTGCGCGTGCCTGGATGCCATCGCCCCAAAAACGACACGGAAGATCCCATCTCGATCGTCGGGGTTCGCAGAGCGCTCTTGAAGAACGACGCGTTGACGTTCTTGTACTCACGAAGCAACTCTCGAACGAGCGCACGCTCGAGCGCGGTTTCGATCTCATGATCCGGCACGCGCTCGATATGATCTCGTCAGCGATTGGACGTCAAGCTACAGACGGCCCATGCTTGCCCCATGTTCTTGTTTCGAAGATCTTTCTTGTTTGCGGTCGGCACGGGTGCGTTCACGATCGTCCTCCCACGCATCGCCAATGCGCAGCCGCCAGCAGCCGAGTTGCTCGCACGCCTCGCCGTGTTCGCAGACAACTTCGAGAAAATGAAGACGCGCGCCAACTTCGTCGTGTCAGGCAAGCTCGACGAAGTCGCCAGCGATGGACAATCCAAGAACACCAAAGAGATGACCGCTGAGGCGAAGTCGGACGGCGCCAAACTGCATTTCACGATCATGCGTTACTTCGAAGACGGCCAAGACAAAACGGCCGAGGCGCAAAAAAAAGAAGCCGACAAAAAGGCTGAAAACAAGCCGCAACCTGCGAGCAGGCCGCAGGGGCGCATGCCGTTTCATGCAGGCGAGCAACCGCGCTACAACTTCGACCAAATCGAAGTCGATCCAAACGATCCGACGCGCGTGCGCATCGCGTTCGTTCCGAAGATCAAGGAAGACGACACGATCGAAGGCTCAGCGTGGGTCGACAGTCAGTCAGGCAACTTGCTCAGCGCGGGCTTCAAGTTGTGCAAGCCACCGACAGCCGTCGACTACGTGAATGTGCAAATGACGTTTGCAGCGAACACCTCGCTGGGTCCGGCGCTCTCGAAGATCGACGTCGAAGCGGCAGGCGGCATCTTGTTCGTCCGCAAACACTTCCGCGGCTCCGCCAATCTCTCCAACATCACCATCACCCCCTAGAGCCCATCTTTTAGCGGGCTTCCATGGGCCAGGGTTCGTCGACGATGGGCTGCGGGTCGAAAGGATTTCGGTTCCAGTACCACTTGGCGCGGCCGACGCGGTCGCGTGAGAAGCGTTCGTTCTCTTTGCACGACCCCACCGTGTAACCGGCGAGGCGATCTTCTTGTTGTAGCGCCGCGCACCAACGAAAACTTTCGCGGATGTAGCGCAGCGCCACGCGAAAACATTTTTGCCGATCGCTCGTGAGGTCTTTGCCGACCCAGCCTTCGGGAGTCTTGCCGAGGACGCGAACCTGCATGATGCAGTAGCTGGAGCCGTGATCGCCGAGCGTGCGACCATCGTCGACGTCTGCGCGATAACCGCTCTCCCAGCTGGCGATCGAGGCCATCAAGAGTGCTGTTTTCGCGCGGCCGAATTCTCCCTGAAATGGAGGCTCTTCCGCGTTGTCGAGGGCTACCGCAGCGAAGTCATGCGCCATACTTGCGTAACGCACACGATCTGCATCGGACTGCGGTGGCACCCACGCGGTCATTGCGACCACGAGCCACGAAGCGAGTTGATCGAGCATCGGCAATAACTCGCCACAGGCTGGCGCGAGTTGCAAGCATGTGTTTCGGTCGAGCCACAGAGCGGTACGACATCGACCTCCATCGACCAACCGCGGAGACGATTCTTGCATCACCTCCGGGTTTGTAGCGATCTCAAATCGTTAGCTCGATTGGGCGCGTCGAAAGAGTGATGTAGGATGAGGGCGTGGCGACCCGAAGAGAAACTGCGGCTGATACACGCCGCGCAATGAGCGGCAACGACGAAGCCGTGCCTGGCGTGGTCATCGTCTTCCGAGTTCATCACCCATACCTCGAGGCACATTCCATCGTCGGCAAGACGTTGCTCCTCGGACGCGACGGCATTGTTGGAGCGATCGATGAACGCGTGTCGCGCGAGCACGCACGCGTCTCGCATGGCCCCGAGGGTTTCGTCGTCGAAGATCTCGGCAGCAAGAACGGCACGTATGTGGGTGGCGTGCGCATCGAGGGGCAACGCCGCGTGCCGACTGGATCCGTGGTGCGTGTTGGTCGATCGCTACTCGTGCTCGTCGATGACGTTCGGCCGCTCCGCAACGCGACGGTTCTCATGCGGGAGGACGCAGTCATCGGACCGTTCTTGCGTCGATCGATCGACGAAGCCACGCGCGTCGCAGCCAATGGCGACACGCTGCTCGTCGCAGGCGAAACAGGCGTCGGCAAGGAACTCGTCGCGCGGGCCTTTCACGCCGCAGGTCCCTACTCGAAGGGACGCTTCCTGGCCGTGAGCTGCGCGTCGATTCCAAGCGAGGGTGCTGAGCGACAACTGTTCGGCGCCAAGCGCGGCGCCATCAGCGGTGCCGCAAAAGACGAACAAGGCTACGTGCAAGCCGCCGCGGGAGGAGTCCTCTTCCTCGACTACATTGCTGAACTCGAGCTTGGCGCACAAGCCAAAGTGCTTCGCTTTCTCGAGACACGCGAGGTGATGCAAATCGGCGCGACAAAAGCGGAGGAGGTTCGGGCGGGCGTGTGTTGCACGACCAACCGTCCGCTTGCTGAAGAGGTTCGCGCGGGGCGGTTCCGTGAGGACCTTTATTACCGAGTCGTGAGCAACACAGTGACGTTGCCACCGCTGCGCGAGCGCGTAGTCGAGATTCCGTGGATCGCCGCACACTCGCTAAAAAAGGCCGATAAAAGCCTTCTTTTGCACGTCTCAGTGGTCGAGGCGTGCTTGATGCGTCCATGGCACGGCAACGTGCGGGAGCTCACTGGCGCGATTGCGCATGCGGCCGAACTGGCTCTCGAGGACGGCAAAGAACTTCGCGTCGAGCACTTGGGCGAGTCGGTCGGAATTGCGCTCACCTCGGCGGGTCGTTCGGTCAAAGCGATGGGCGACAAACTCAGCGAGGAGTCCATTCGCAAAGCGCTCGCAGATCAAAACGGCAATGTTTCGGCTGCGGCGCGTGCTCTCGGCGTGCATCGGACGCAGTTGTATCGACTGATCGAGCGACTCGGCATCGACGACGTCACGGCTGGATAGGCACGAGCGAAATAGTTCGCCGTTGGGAAGGCGAAGCTCGATACCCGTGTTACATTCAGTACATGGTCACGCGTGGACGACGCTGTCCTGGGCTGGTCCGGCGAAGTGAGCACCTTCGCGCGCGAGACGTAATCCGTGGATGTTCGGTGGAACCCCCGCACTTGCGACGGATTCCTTCGCGGCACCCTATTGTGGAAACACTCACGCGGTAGCGGCTCTCATCGAGAGGCGTTTCCCCGGAGTGCTGGCATGTCCAGAGGAGGTATACGGCAATGCAGAGTACCAGTGGCCCTAGCTTCAGGAGTCTCGAGCCGTAACCAGCGTGAGCACGTCTACTAAATGTTCGAGTGACGTGTTTGCCGACGGCTCTAGCCACAGGTGAGCGTTTCGGACTCTCTACGAGAGTTCCGTACCCGCACTTCCTGGGGCATGCGGCCTGTACTGCCGGCCTGGGTGGCAAGCACGTCACCCAGGCCGTGCTCTATTTTGGGGCTGGCTTCAGCCAGCGCGACAAACCTGCCAGGCCTCTTGTATTTGTGATGGAGCTACACTCCTGGTCCGCATGAGAGCGCTCGCATCATGGGTTCTTCTCGCGCTTGTCACTGGGTGCCAAACGGCGCCGGCAATCATTGCGAGGGCTCCTGCCAGTTCAGTCGCACCGGCGCGTGAACCGACCGTGTGGGAACCCGTGGTTCAACCGATTCCGCTCGGTGATCCCAACGTGTGGCATTCCGCAGTGAATCATACGAACGCTGGCAAACAGCGGCTCGTGGATGCGACAGACGCGAAGGCCGAAGAGGAAGCAGTGCGCGCGCTCCAACTTGCCCTCGCGGAGTATCGTCTCGCAGTCGAGGATTGGCAGAAGTTCGTCGCCACTGATGGGAGTGATGCTGGGTACGAGGGTGCATTCTGGCTTGCGGTTGCATCAGAGAAGGTCGTCGTGATTGGTCAGGTGTTGCAGGCGCACTCGGGATCGCCGCCACCTTCCCAGTCGGAGATTGACCAAGCGAGGGAAGCCGCGATTGGAGTGCGCGATTGGATTGGAGAAGACAGTCGACACGCCGTTGTCGCTGCACGATTGGTCGTCGACGGATGCGATGTCGCCGTTCAATTGGACGACGAGCTGTTCATTCGGTCCAATCAGTCACAGGGTTATCCGAAGCTCACTCAGCTACAGACTGTTGGCTTTGGGCAAAACATGCAGGTCGTGCGCGTTCCCATTCCGCCAAACTTGCAGTCGGCGCTCGATGCGCGTGATCGATATGCCGCAATGGTCCATCCAAGCGAGGACACCATCGACGCGAAGGGCGTCACCCACGCGGTCATGTTGCAGTTCGAAGCGGCCGACGTCTACTTCGTCTACGGAGACTTTGCCAACGCAGCGAAGCGCTTCGGCCCGGTCTATGAGAGCCAATGCGGCAAGAACGAATACGGGCAAAAAGCGTGGGTGAAGCTCATTTCGATGGCGGCGAAGTCCAACGATTTCGTGCGAGCGCGAGAGCTCGCTGAACGCGACAAGCGGTACTCGTGCGCGATGCGACCGTAGTCAGGTGGCTGGCCGCACCGGCCTCGGTCGGCCCGGAAGCCATGGACCTCCTAGGCGCAGCAAGGCGCGGGACACGAGGACTTCGCGACGACGCAAATCTACGTGCGCACAGCCGAAGCGGTGCGAGGCAGTTTCGGCGAAGTCTGCCCCGCCGCCTTGTTCGTCCTGGGAGTTGGCCCAACGTTTGGCCCAATCGGCACGCAACGTCGCGGAACCATGGAGCGGGACACGGGATTCGAACCCATGCAGACCACACACATTTCGCGGGCTTGAAACGCTCTAGAAACGCCGATCCGCGTCGAAACGCGCACGAAGTACTCGCCGAGATCAAGGTGCTCGCGCTCGACTCCAACGACCTTGCGCTCGCGCAGATGGTGCACCGTTGGGAGGGTGAGCTGCTCGGCGTGATGCCCGTCGACGGCGCCGAAGTGATCGACCTGGCAGAGCGCAAGCGTCGAGAGTAAAAAGAAAGGGCCGCTCACCCTGGCAGGTGGCGACCCCGAACGAAGCGCGATTGGAGCGCGCAACGTGTGAAGAAACTACGACGAGACGATCAACCGAGCAAGGCAGCGCGCCAGCGCCAAAAGCGCGCGCTGTACGCGCGTGCAAAGGCATCGGTGCTGCGCGATCTTCAAGCGCGCGTGTGGACGATGATTCGCGAGCTTGACACCGGACACGTGCTGCTCGATCGCGCCCGTCGACGGCCGGGGGTGACGATCGGTGTGCACTCTCCCGAGCAAGCCGCTGCTTTGTTGCTCGCTCGCTGGAAACTGATCTTCGGCCTATCGCCGCGCGGACGCGCCCATAAGCTGGCGCTCGAGGCCACGACCGAAGCGCTTGATGAGAAATTGTGGAACGTCAAACTCGAGCATCGAGAGGCCTACCTTTGCGTCTTGACGGCAACGGGTGCACTCAAGAAACCGCTACCTTCGCGCGCGCTGCGCGGCGTTCGCCGATGGGCGAAGCGAGCACAGTGTTTCGCTTCAGGACCGGATTTCATGTCAGACGCCGCGCTCGACTAACCGTGCGGTAATTGCAAAGTTCGTCGCATGGTCGACGATGCAGAGAAGGAGTTTCTTGCAGCTCCCAAAAACGTCGAGCGTGTTCGCGCGTTGATCGAGGCTGGGCGCATCGACGAGCTTGCGAGGCGTTCGCAACTCTCGGCGCCGACGCTGCGAGCGTTCGCGCTCGGTGGCCGCTCCAAGATCATGACGGTGGTTCGAGTGCAGACCCTGCTCGAGCAGCTCGATGAAGAGCCGAACAATGGGTGAGCCGCTCGAGCTTGACGAGGCGACGGTCGAGGCCATCGCCGATCGCGTTGCTGAGAAGCTCGCAGGACGTCTCGGCACTCGTGCGGCTCGCCGTGCTGAAACGAAATCGAGCGACGAGCGCACGCTCGAGCAGATGGGCTTGCGGAAGAAGGCCAGCAAGTGAACGCCGCGATCGTGTCCGCTGTTCTGCGGGACGCAGAGTTGGTCCGCGACGCGATCGCCCTCGGAGAGCTGCGCGACGCGAGCGGCAACACGATCGCACCGGGACTCGGCGCCGAGCTGAACGCCGAGGACATCGAGGAGATGGTGCTCGCGTACACGTCCGTGCTCGCCAATCCAGACGCACCCGATGCGGACTACTCGCCGCTCGAGCTCGCGTGTCGATCGTCGATCCGTCGATCACGGTGCGCAGAATGATCGGCAAGCCGCTCTCTCAGCGCTTCGCGGCTCGTGACCGCGATCGATCGCGTCGCATCATCATGCACTGCGCCGCGTGCGGCGAGAGCACGCCCGTAGAGATCAACTCGCCGGGCGTCAACGGCGTAACCATCCAGCACGAGAACGACTGCCCGTTCTGGAGAGCGATCGAGACAGAGCACGCCGAGAAGTGGCTGCTAGAGAACGGGTATCCCATTTCGATCGGCCTGCCGATGGGGGACGCGTGATCACGCTCTACTGGCCTGATCGTCTCTGGACCAACGGCGGCAAGATCGCGCGCGACTTCAGCGGCAAGATCACCAACTGGCGAACCAAACCCGAAGGCGTCTACGTCGACGGAGAAGACTTCGCCGGCGTCGTCCGATGGATCGCAGACGCGTCGCCAGCGAACGACAAAGAGCAGCTCGGTGCGTTCACGTGCGCGAAGCTCAGAGCCGGCCGAAGCATCGCGAACGTGGAGTTCGTCACGGCGCTCGGACTCGACGGTGACGAGACGGGCAAGAGCGCCCGCGAGGTGCACGAGATGCTCAACGGCTATCAGCACGTCGTCTACACGACACACTCGAGCACGCCCGCTGCGCCCCGCTGGCGAGCCATCCTCGCTCTGTCGCGCCGCGCGAGTGGCGACGAGCATCGCCGATACATCAGCATCGTCCACGCCACCATGCGCGAAGCTGGCGTCAACCTCGATCGCTCAGCCGTCGACCCCTGTCGCCTCTGGTACCTGCCGGCCTACCGCATGCGCCAGCACTTCGAGTGCTACAGCGCGGACGGCGCACCCTTCGACGTCGATCGTGCGCTCACGTACGCCGACGAGCTTGAGGCCGAGGAGCGCGCCACCCGTGCGAAGGGCGCACCTAAGAAAGGCAACAGCCATGTTGCCATTCCGAAGGCTCAAACCGTGGCGGAGTCTCGCCGGGCGCCGCTGCTCATGGATCGCGCGCGCGCGTACGTGGCGAAGATGCCAGCGGCGATCTCAGGCAGCGAAGGGCATCGCGCTACGTTCATGGTCGCGCGCGCTCTCGTAAAAGACTTCGAGCTCAGCGACAACGACGCCGCTGCATTGCTTGCGGAGTACAACCAACGATGCCAGCCGCCTTGGAGTGATAGCGATCTCTCTCGCAAGCTCGAGCAGGCGAAGAGCGCGCGTGAGGCGCACCCGATCGCCGACTGGGGCGCGCGATGATCGCCTCTCCGAAACTAGCGCTCGAGGGCAAGCCCAAAGGGAACACCGCGCCAGCGACCGAACGCAAGCCGACGACGATCGCCGAGGTGCTCGAGCGCTGGGCGCAGCAAGGGCCGATTATCCACGAGCCGACGGGCATCGCGGCACTAGATGGGGTTCTCGGCGGCGGACCCACGTACGGATCGCGCGGCATCATCCAAGGCGCTCCTGACGCTGGCAAGACCGCCTTGCTCGCCCAAGTCTGCGCGACCTACGCAGGTCGTGGTGTGATCGCTGGCTTCCACGGGATCGACGAA
>JAYVXK010000176.1:0-2419 GCA_043785265.1 Myxococcales bacterium
GTTCGTCGGCGAATCGCTCGCGGGAAACTTCCAGGTCTTTACCTGGCGCTGAACGCAGCCTTCTACGCGCGGATTGCTGATCGTCGAATTGCCGAGCGCCGCGCTCGTGACTGTGCCGCCGGGTTCGATGTTCCACGTCATCGTCACGCCACCACGCAAGTTGGGATTGCGCGCCAACTCACTATCGTAACAGGCGCGAAGAGCTCCCGTGTGCGCCATCACGACGCGACGGATTTGTTCCGCCGACAATCCACCGTGGGCTGTGGGAGTCGCGCTCGCCATGCCAACTTTCGCTTCGCCGTTGCCGGTTCCGTTTCCAGTTCCGGTGCCGCCGCCGCTGCCTCCGCGACCATTGCCACCGCTGCCTCGTCCGCCGGGGCCGCCACTGCCGCTGCCGTATCCGCCGCCATTTCCGGCACCCCAGCCTGTGTCGAGCGTGCCCGATCCATACACCACGCCTGCACCGTTTCCGCCGCCGCCTGATCCCACACCCTTGAGTGAAGTGCCTGGTCCGCCGCCGAGCGAGATCTGTTGCGAGTTCATCGCGAGAGCGTCGCTCACGCTGCTGATGCTGTCGAGCGTGCGCTTCATCTCTTGTCCCGTTTCGGACTGAAGCACCTCGGTCATGCCGCCAAAGTTGGTCGCGGGTTTGATCTCTCCGGGGATTTCGGTTTTGTCTTTGTCGCCGTTCACACCGAGTTTGCCTTCGGCGCCCGCTACCTTGTGCCCACCGCCTTGCGGCTTCTTGTCTTGCGCGCCGGGGTCCTTCACGCCGCTGCCCCCTGCTTTGTCTGCCACGACAGGTGCGGGTGGCGGCACGTCGTCCACTTGCGTGCGATGCAGACCAAACCGAGCCGCGTATTCCTCTGGGTTGGTCAGCTCCAATGGCTTTGAAATCGGAGGAGGCGTCATCAGCGCGCGCAACATGCCGAGCATTCCGACATGCAAAACCCCGCTAGAAAATAGGGCCAACGCGACGAGCAGCTCAGGCCCCCATGACAGCGCGATGGGATAAGCGGGAGTCGTGAATTGAAAGAAAATGCCAAATTGCCCATATTGCAATAGGCCATGATCGCCTGGGATGATCGGCACGGGTGACGCGGTCTTTGCGAATGCTGCAGGGTCTTCGTCGCGACCACGCAGCCGCAATACGCCAGCCACGACACCTCGTGGTTCGATCTGCCAAGCGCCGTGGGCTGCGCGCACAGGCGTCGCCGACATCTCCACGCCGTCCGGAATGGGCAACATGGCATTGAGGCCATCCCCCATGTCGAACGATTGTCCCGCATAGAGGGTCTTCATCGCGACGACTGTGGTCCCCCACACTGCCGCCACGCGAAGCACAGGGAGAGTGGGCGCAGCTACGGCAGTCATGAGACCTCCTCGAAACGATCAGCTGTTCGATTAAGAGACTACTTCATCAGGAGAAAGTTTCACGTCTTCGCTCAGTCTTCTAAAACGCAGAGGCGTTGCGTGTCTGTGAGAGTTCGCCCATGAAACTGCGGTGTCCCAGGTCTCCCGCGGCAAACTCAGCGCGCACGCGACGCAAGAAATAAACGATCTGTGGGGAGCGCAGGCGGCCTTCGACTTCGAGCTCGCCAAACTTGAAGACGCGTGTGCCACCATCGAGTGTCTTGCTCTCGATGACGCCCGAGTCTCCGTTCGTTTTCGTGGTTGGCGCTACCGTCTCGGCGACAGAAGGTCCGACGCCTCCATCGCGTCCAGCGCTGACGCCAGCGTCTTTCACTCGCGTGACGGGTTTGGCTTTTGGCTTTTGAGCCCAGGCGCTCTTCTCGACTTCGCCATCGCCGAGACTCCAAGCGCCCGCGCCCATGGACAGCGCAACGAGCACGAGTGCCATCGTTCGCCTCATTTTGTGCCTCCTTTGACAGCTGGTTTGCCGGGGGTTGCGGGTGGCGCAACCGGTGGTGCGATGGGCGTCGTGGTGGACGTCGCCGACAAATACTTCTCGGCATCCGCGCGCGAGGGATGATCACTCGGCGCATCGGACAAGAAGCGTTTGAAAAGTGGCTGTGCGTCCGCAGGCTTTTTCAGAAAGTCGAAGTAGAGAACACCCAAGTTGAAGAGCGCCGCAACATTGTGCGGATCCTTGTCGAGGACTTTGCCAAGCAGTGTGCGCGCCTCCTCTAGCTTGTTGGGCGTCTTCGGGTCTGATTCGCCACGTAGCGCAGCGGCGAGGCCAATTTGAGCCTCGATATCATCTGGAGACACTTGCAAGATGGCGCGATATTGCTCTTCGGCTTTTGCATACGCGCCGGCACGCAGCAGCACGGTGCCCATGTTGGTGCGTGCAGTCGTGTCGCGAGGGTCCTCTTGCGAGGCCTTCAAAAAAGACTGAAACGCGAGCGCGTCGTCACCATTCTGTAGTGCGATGAGACCCGTCGCCCGATGGGCTACT
>JAYVXK010000177.1:0-2418 GCA_043785265.1 Myxococcales bacterium
AGCGCGCTCGCTTCGGGTCCAGTCGACACGGCCTTCAACTCCAGGTCGAGGAGCTTCTGCACCATGTTGAGCTTGCCGAGATCCCAATAAATCCCGCGAGCTGCCTCGAGACTCTCGATCAGTGCAGGATTGAGTTTGTAGGCGTCCTGAAAATGCTTCAGCGCCTTCACGCCCGACAGGAACTTTTGCTCGAGCAGGCGCCCAAGACGAAGGTGGTATGCAGCTTTGGCTGCGGCTTCGCCGGTAGTGGCGATGCCTTTCTCGAGTTCTTCGACCAGCGTTTGCCAGTCCCGAACGTTCTCGAGGTACGAAAGTCGCTCCTGAAGGTCCATGGATCCTCGTGGCGGATGACCCATACGCGATCACACGCGCATGGGCACAAGCCTAGTTATTAGGCGGATGCCAACGGTAACAGACCGCGCTTGTGAAGTGAGCGGCGATCGTACGATGAAAAGCTGGAGGGGTGGCCGAGTTGGCCGACACTCCCTCGCTGGCTGAGACTAACAGAATCGGATGGATTGGAGCCAGAGCAGATTACGGGGCTGCCGTACCTTCGACGCCCTTCAATAACTCCTGCGCCTGCGTGCACTCGTCGGCATACCGAGCTGCAGCTCCGCCCTTGCAAATGATCTTCTGAAAGTTCTTCAGGTTGCTCGCCGCTCCGCTTGTGTTCTTCGGATTAATGCGGGTGTAGGCGGCGCCCAAATTGAAGAAGGCGATCTGTTGACCCTTCTCGGCGCAGGTCCCGCACGCCTTTTTGGCCGTCTCGAACTCTTTGACGGCGCCATTCGAGTCGCCTTTGCGCTCGTAAATCTCGCCGTAGAGCGTGTGCACATTGAAGCCGCCGGGCATGCCGGGTTTCTCGTATGCGAGCGATTCTTTGATGACGCTCTCAGCTTCGGTCAAATAACCGAGTCGAATGTAGAGGTCAGCGAGCGGCACGTAGAAGTTGAGTTCGTCTGGTTTCAGCTCGATCGCTTTCGTCCAGTGTTCGAGAGCGTCCTTCTCTTGATCGAGATGGAGATAGACGTTGCCAAGGTCGAACTGCGGATCGGCGTAATTCGGGTCGAGCTTGGCTGCGGTCTCGAGCGGATCTTTTGGCTCACTCCACGCCGTCGGGCCCTTCTCGGCTTGCTGCACGAGAGCGTACCCATGCAGGTAGAAATAATCTGCGTGTGTTGGCGCGAGCTTCTCTGCCTTGACGCATGTCAGCGAGACCTTGTCCCACTGCTCTTTCTTTTGGTACGCCGTCGCGAGTTTCCAGAGGATGCGATAGTTCGAGGGGTCGAGCTGAGTCGCTTGCTCGTACTTGCTGATGGCATCGTCGATGTTGGCGCCGCGCGACTTGTCGCCGTCGTTCGCCAGGTTGACCGCTTCGATGTTACCGCGGCTGCACGCGCTGACGAGCAACACAGCTGCACCGACCATCACACCAGATTTGAACATGATCTCTCCGTACGGTGAAGCAACGCCCGGCAGTCTAGAGGAACGCGACGACGGATGTAAACGCGTTTGAGGCGCTTTTTTGCGCTGCTTCGCGGGGCCACAAAAAGGCAGCGAGGGCGGAGCCAACCGGCTGCACCCTCGCTCGCTTGCGTGATCAGTCAACCGGTCGTGACGTCACTGCTCGCCAGCGTTGAAGATGATCGGGTAGACGACTGTGACGATGCCGCCTTCGGGTTGCGGGAACGAGAGGTTCGTGAAGCCGCGGACCACGCACTGGACGACTGCTTGATCCGGAAGCTCCGAACCACCGTCTTGCGCGGTAGAAACTGCTCCTGATCGGTCGATGACGAACTTGATCGACACGCGTCCCGCGAGTGCGGGGTTCGAGCGCAGACCGTTCTCGTAGCAGAGGCGGAAGCGACCGAAGTTCTGACGAACGATGCGCTGGATGACCTCGGGAGGCAGGCGTCCGTTGACGGTGGTCTGACCTTGACGAAGAGAGGGAGGCTTGGGTGAGTGAGCTCCACCAAGCCGACCGTGACCATTGCCGAAGCCTTGGCCAGTGCCGGTGCCGGCGCCGTGACCGATCGTGCCGATGTTGCCGAGACCGATACCTTCGC
Source organism: Myxococcales bacterium (assembly GCA_043785265.1). GTDB lineage: Bacteria > Myxococcota_A > Polyangia > Polyangiales > Polyangiaceae > JANYHY01. The sequence goes on from JAYVXK010000177.1 coordinate 2,067, forward strand.
CTCGACCACCGCCGCCTTCGCCGACGCCCGAGAGGCCGAGACCGCCCGCGCCGAACGAGTCGCCGATGGCATCGCCCCACATGTTGCCGCGTGCGCTCATCGGATCATTACCGAGTGAGTCGTCACGACCCCAAGGAGCGGTCGGCGCGTTTGGATCTGCTCCGCCTGCTGCGTTGAGTAGACCGATCATGCCGAACTCTGCGGCCTCTTTGATCGCAGCCTGACGCGCGATGTGCGGGTCTTGATTGTCTTGCGGACCTTGCACGCCGAACTTCATGCCGGTCTTGTTGGTGTTGGGATTTCCCATCGAGCCCTCTTCGCCTTTTGCGCGAGTGCCCGTGCCACCTTCGTG
>JAYVXK010000178.1:0-2417 GCA_043785265.1 Myxococcales bacterium
GTTCGGCACCACGAGCGCCCTCGCCGACGATAGCACCAAGGCATGCACCGATAGTTTCGAGCAGACGCAGTACTTCCAAAAGGACAACAAGCTTCGCGCTGCGCGTGAACAGGCCAACATTTGCGCGCGCGAGGTGTGTCCCAAGTTCGTGCGAGACGAGTGCACGAAATGGATCTCGAACCTCGAGGCGACGCAACCCACCGTGGTGATTGCTGCGCACGACGACAAGGGCGCAGATCTGGTCGATGTGCGCGTGGACGTGGATGGGACTCTGCTCCAATCACAAGTCAGTGGCACCGCCGTCGCGATCGATCCGGGGCCTCACACGTTGCGCTTCACGCGTGAAGGTCAAACCCCCATCGAGCAGAAGGTCGTCATCCGCGTCACGGAGAAGAACCGCGTCGTCAAAGTGGACTTCCCAGCCTCCGGCGCTGTGGCGACTGCAACGGAGACTTCCCAGCCTTCCTCTTCTTCCGCTCGCGGCCCGCTCTGGCCTGGGCTGGTGGTCGCGGGCGTCGGTCTCGTCGCGATTGCTGCATCGATCGGCATCGGCGTCTCGGCCAAGAACGCCGCTGACGATCTTCAGAAGACCTGCGCGCCGCGGTGCTCGCACGACGACGTCAGCGCGATCGACACGAAAGTCATCGTGTCGGATGTCTTGTTCGGGGTGGGTCTGGTCGCCGCCGGAGTCGCGACTTGGCTGTTCATCGCACGACCCGGCGGGCATGACGATTCGCACACCGCATTCTCGATCGCACCAACCCGAGGCGGTGCTGCTGCGAGCCTGAGACTGTCGTTCTAAATCAGAGATCGTGATTCGGGATTGCTCACGCGGCTCTCTGGATGATGAGGCGCGGACTGGTACGCCACCTATACGCGTCGATGAAGACACGGCAGTTGCCTATCAAGGTATTGAAGGTTTTGCACCGGTGGTTTCGAGTGACGTTGGCGTGTAGCTCGAGCCAGACTCGTTCAATACGATTGTGGTCCGGGCAGTAGGGAGGCAGAAAGTGAAGGACAACCTTCCCACCCAGTTCCCGCAGCACACGCTCGGTCATTCGGCTCTTGTGGATGCAGTAATTGTCGAGCACGAGATGGATGCGGTCGGCAGCGCCGTAGCGTTTTGCGAGCGCGATGAGGAGGTCGCAAAACAGAGCGCTCGTTTTTCGGAAGTTGCCGACGGCATGGACCCGACCGGTGAGTACGTCGAGGGCTCCGGCGATGTAGAACTTCTCGTTCTTGCCAGGCGTGAGCACACGACGTTGATGACCGCGAAGCATCCAGTCGCGACCGATCTTGGGATTCTTGTGGATGTCGACCTCGTCCACGTAGAGCACGGGTTCGGCTTCGCATGCGCTCTCTTCGAGTTTACGAATCTCCTTCAAAACAAGCTCTCGGCGCTCACGTGACCATGGGCAGAGCACGATCGGTTTGGGTCGACCCAGCCGAGCTCCAAGCGCGTGTAGGGCTCGACCCATTGTGCATTGCGCGACCCGCTTGAAGCCTCGACATACCATCTCGATGCAGAGAAGTTCGCGAGTCCAGGTTGGTCGCATCCACAAGAAGTCTGGCGGGCTTTGCGTCAGTAGTTGCGCAAGCGTTCCGGCAAATTCGCCGTCTATTTTTCGGCTTCCGTTATGACGCCGTTGGTCGTAAAGACCATCGACACCCTCCCGCATATATCGACTGCGTGTCCGAGAAACATGTGCGATCGCTACATCCAGCAACCTCGCCAACTCGTTGACTCCACGACCCCCGGCGAGCATCGCCACGATCTGAAATCGTTGGAAGGTCGCGGGGTCACCACTCTTGCGGCCAAGCCGCATCAATCTGCGCCGTTCCGGCCGCGACATTTGAGGTATCTTTGTCGTCACGGGGTTCTCCTTTGGATGTTGAGTTTTTGACAACCCCAATCTCCATGGTTGGACCCCGTACTTTCAACCTCTTTCGTGATCCCGAATCACGAACGGTGATTTAGCTACGAGTCGGTGCCGCTGTCGCCCATGCTTGGACAACTGGCATTGGGGCCATGATAGGTTGCCCTCCTAATGTTCGCGTATAGTGTCGAGGGTGAGATTTCGGTTCCTCTCTTCGGGTGTGCTCGCACTGGCGGTGATCGTGGGCTGCTCGCTCGTCACCAATCTCGACGGCTTGACGCCTGGCGATGCGCAAGCGCCGCTCACCGACTCTGGTCTCGACCAAGCGACCTCGCCGGACAGCCAGTCCGACGCCGCTGACGCTGGGGCCGTTGATCCGACATGGACGTTCACTGTGCCCGCGAAATCCAACTTCAACTCGGTCGCGTTCGACGACGTCGGGAATGTGTACATCGGTGGCTATCTGGCCTCGGCGCTGCAGCTCGGATCGATCAACATCCCACCCACGCAAGGCCAAGACGCGCTCATCATCAAGCTCGA
>JAYVXK010000179.1:0-2415 GCA_043785265.1 Myxococcales bacterium
GCGTGCGGTCATCCAGCGGTCGACCACGTCTGCCGCGTTGCGGTACGCATTCGCCAAGTCTTTGGAGGGCTCTTGCATCCCCGAGCGCCCTTCCCAAAAGTTGATCTCTTTGACTGCTGCGATCAGCTCTGGCGAACCATGTTGGCCAAGCTTGTTGGCGATTTCGAGGGCTTCTTCGGCGTTCCGCAACTCTTCGCGCGCCTTTGATGCGTCGACACCAAGAGCGTCGACCGCAAAGCCCAGTCGCGAACGCCCGTCGCGTCCCTTGCGCGCAATCTCCTCGAGCTTGCGTTGGTCCTCGACACTCTTCGACTTGAGTTCTCCCACCTTCGCGGCGAGCGTCTCGAGCTGATCGAGCAAGAAGGTCTGAGCAGGCGGCGGATTGGGACCATGCAACGCCGTCAGCATCTCTTTGAACAGAGAGGCGCGTCGCGTCCAACGTTGCACCCCGCGCGTGGAGACTGGCAAGGCCGCAGCACGGAGACTCGACGGATCACTGCTGGGTTCTGGCGGTACTCTTGCCCCAATTTCTTGGGCGATCGCGACAAGCTCGCTCGCGACCTTGTGCGAATCGACCGGTCGTTGCTTGGCCTCTTTTGCCAGCAACTGCTCCACCAGCGCTGCCATCGACTCAGGCACCTGCGGCGCGAGTTTGCGAATCGGAAGCGGCGGCTCCTTCAAGTGGCGAACGAAGAACGTGGCGATGTCGGGTGCGTCGAACGGCAATCGCCCCGTGATCATTTCGAAGAAGATGACGCCAAGCGAGTAGAGATCCGCTGCTGGGCCCGCTTCTGTCGACACGATCCGCTCGGGGGCCATGTATTGCGGCGTACCAAACAGCTCGCCAGTTCCCGTGAGGCGCGAGTCTTGACGCGAAAGTGCGATGCCGAAGTCGAGCAGTTTGAGTGCCTCGTCTTCTTTGCCCGCGTCGGTGATGAAAATATTTTCGGGTTTGAGATCGCGATGAATGACGCCTAAATCATGGGCGCGCGCGATTCCTCGCGCCATTTGGATCATCAGGGTCACTGCCCGTTTGATCTCCATCGGCCCCTTGCTGACGATGTCCGCGAGCGAAGAGCCCGACAGATACTCCATCACCAAGTATGCGGTGCCATCCCCCGTGTCGCCCTCTTCGAAGATCTCGATGATGTTGGGATGAGCGATTTTTTTTGCGCTCGCCGCCTCTCGACGAAAGCGCTCACGCACAATCGGGTCGCGGGCGAGCAGCGGGTTCATCACCTTCACGGCAAACTGCGAGTCGACCAGTTTGTGGCGCGCCCGATAGACGATCGCCATACCGCCTTCGCCGATCACTTCTTCGAGCACGTATCGACCCGCGACTGCACTGCCCAGTCGCGGATCAGAGAGCGCGGCGAGAGTCGCCCCATCGAAGAGGCAGAAGGTCGCTCCGTTGGGGAAGCGATTTTGGCACCGAGGGCAACTTTGCACGGAAGGTGGACGATACTAAACCATCAGCGCACCCATCCCAAGGCACGGCGTTTTGACCTGCAAATTGCCTCGATCGCGCGCTCTCGGCCTGTCACGTGCGCGACTTGATCTCGATCACACCTGCGGCGCGCACGACTTTGAGAGTGACCTCCGTGTCGACTTTGCCGCCCAACGCAGTCGCGAGTTCCCAGGGCGAATTCACTGGCCCGCCGTCTACGGCGAGGATCACGTCGCCTTGCAAGAGCCCCGCTTTCTCTGCGTTGGAACCTGGCTCGATCGCGTGCACCAAGATGCCGTGTGCTTGCCCTGCCGTCTTCGCGCTTTGATCCGACAGTCTGACAGGATGGACTCCTACGCCGAGGTGGCCCTTGCGTACACGACCGTGCGTGAGGATCTCGCCGACGACGCGATCGACGGTCTGTTTGGGAATCGTCAGATGCGTGCGACGAACGACACCGCGATGATTGATGCCAATCACTTTGCCTTCGAGATCGACCAGCGGACCGCCCGAGTATCCCGGCGGCAAGTCGAGATCTGGCTCCAAATAGCGCTCCACGTGACCACCCATCGCCGTACGAAACGACTCGCCCAGCGTCGAGACGATGCCAAAAGTCGCGCGGACGGTCTTGCCCGGTCGACCGACCGCGACGACAAAATCGCCGACCCGCAGCCCATCGATCGCACGCGAGGCTGCTACCTCGAGCGGGCCCTCTGCGCGCAATACCGCGAGTCCTGTTCCCGGATCGCTGCCGACGAGTGTCGCTTTCACGGTGCCAGTTGCCGTCCCAAGCTCGATGCCCTCTTCGCGCTCGAGAACATGATGCGCGGTGACGACGATGCCGTCTTTGTTCCAGACGGTGCCGGTTCCGCTGAAGCGATGTCCTGCGTCGACCCGAACGACATTCGCACTGAGGCGCGCGACGAGGTCAGCGATGGTGGATGAATCAAAACTCATGATGTGCTCCT
>JAYVXK010000180.1:0-8025 GCA_043785265.1 Myxococcales bacterium
GAAGCGAAGCACGATCACGCGCAAAGTTCGCCAGCTTCGAGACCGCCAAACCGATGAAGGCGCGACGGCCGCCTTGAGAATGTGTGTGGACATGATGCGCCTTTTCTAGGGTCTGGACGCACAACCGGACACCGACCTGACGAGGAGACTTCGGACGACAACTTCCTCTTCACCGATGGTTTCCTTTATCCTCTTGCCGTGACTCGGCCGCTCGACGACGAGGTCTTGATTGACCGCAGTGGCAATGTCCGCGCGCAAGGCTCGTCCGCTTTGCTGCGCATGCAGGCGCGCGCCGGCAGTTTTTCGATGCTCGCGAGCCCACCGTCGATCGTGCTGATGCGTCGCGCAGATGGAGCCGAACCGGCGCGTGCATGTCTCATGGCCGGCGAGATTCGCGCGCCTGGAGTGCTCTGCGATCTGATCGCATTCATCGGCCAAACAGGCTGGCGTGGGGAGTTGCTCGTATTTCAAGGCTCGGACTGGCGCTCGATCTACTTCGATCAAGGAAACGTCGTGGGCACGTGCTCGACCGTCGTGCGCGAGCGTCTCGGCGAAGTGCTCTATCGACACGGTGTGCTCAGTCGCGAGCAAGTCGATCAATGCTCGGACGCCACCGTCACTGGCCAGCAGCGTTTTGGCGAGGCCGCAGTGAAAGCCGGTTTCGTCGGACGCGAGCAGCTCTTTCGATTGATGGCACGACAAGACGAAGAGATCGTTTTCGGCGCGCTGTTCGTCGAGGCTGGCAGTTACTACTTCCTTCAGGGCTACAACGAGGCCGATCTCTCCGCGCTCGCGCAAATTCCCGTGGGTAATCTGGTGCGCGATGGCGTGCGTCGCATGCATGAAGCTCGCTTTTTCCGCGCGCGCATCCCGAGTGAGCGACATGTTCCGATGCGCGTCGCTTCGCCTGATGTCGACCCGCTCGGTGTGTTTGCCTTGATCGATGGCGCCCGGTCGATCGCTGATCTCTGTCGCACCTTGGGTCTTGGCGAGTTCGAGGTCACGCGGGCGGTCTTCCAACTTGCGTCGTCTGGGCACGTGACGATTCGCGCACCCAAAGTACCGCCGCGAGAAGCCGTCAGCGTCTTCAACGAAGCCATCTCGCTCGTGCTGCGTGAACTCGACGCGCTCGATCAAGGCGATGACGTGCGCGGCCTGCTCCAAGCCTTCGTCGCGACGCGACCAGCTTGGCTCGCCGTTCTCGAGGGGGCAGGGCCCGCGGATGACGGAACGCTCGACGCCGCGCGAGTCGAACACAATCTCGGTGCGTCGGCTGACGATCAAGTGTTGCGTACGCTGCTCTATGAGTATGCCTCGTACGCCTTGTTTTTGGCGCGCCCGCACTTGAAGCGAAATCAGCCTACGCCGCCGAGCGATCGTCGTCGTGTGTCTCTCCAAGTGAGCGCCATCCTCGAGCCGCTCGCGCCAAGCAAGCGACCCGGCGACGACAACGCGGGTTCGCGGTAGGCCTGCCATGAGTGTCCCCGATTGGTCTGTTGGTCACATCGTTGGTCGCAAGTACACCGTGCAACAAGTGCTCGGCCGCACGCCATTCACGCGCACATACGCAGCACTGACCGAACCCAACAAAGAAGTCGTGCTGCGTGTGTTTGGCGCTGAGTCGAGCGAGGCTGTCGACGCGCTCATGGAGCGCATTCCGGACTTTGCTGGCCTTCCGGAGCCCGGAGTGATGCGTGTGCTCGAGATTGGGCAGGACCCCGCGAGCGGCGCGCGGTTCGTCGTCACTGAGCGCAGTCGCAATCCGTCGCTTGGATCTCTCGTCGAGGTCTGCCCCTTGTCGCTCGCTGAGGGTTTGGTGTTTGCCGCCAAGCTCGCTCGCACGATCGACGCCGCGCACGCAAAAAAACTCCTCCATCTTGGGCTGTCGCCCTCCAACGTGTTCGTCGGCGCCATGCCCGTGGGAGTCGTCGAAGTGGCTGATTTCAACCTTCCCCAAGTGGGGGCCATCTCCTTCGAGAAAGCGCGATGGCAGGCCCCCGAGCAGATCGCCGAGCATCGACCGACCGCGAGCGCAGACACGTTCGCTGTCGCCCTGCTCGTGTTTCATTCGCTCACGGGCAAATCGTATTGGCGTGCGAACGGCGTCGAAGATCTCGCGAGCGAACTGTCTGCTCCGCGAGCGAAAGCATCCGCGCGCGCGGCCGAGCTTGGAGTGAAGCTGCCGAGTGAACTCGACGCGGCCTTCGAGGCTGCGCTCGCTGCGGACCCGAAGAAGCGACCCGCCCGTGCGGGCGAATTTGCCGCGGCGCTGCAGGCAAACTCGGGAGTTGCCACGCCGTCGGTGATCGTCGACATCGCGCCGCCTCCAGACGACCTTTTGCGAGCGGTTGCCCCGCTCCTCGCCCCGATTCCGATTCCCGATGCGCCGCCAAACCCCACGCCGGGCGCGCACCCATCGTCTCCACATCAGGTACCGTCGCCGTCGCCGTCGCCGTTCCCGTTCCCGTCTCCGTCTCCGTTTGCTGGGGTTGGTCCTCAGGCGGATGCGTTTGGGGCGCCGCCGATTTCTTTGCGCGTGCGGCGGCGTCAGGTGATGACGATCGTGCTGAGTGGCGTTGCTGCTCTGTTGTTTCTCACGGCCATTATTATTTTCGTCGCCGCTCTGCGAAAGAAACCGATCGCGACCAAGGGCGACGCCGGGCCCGTCAATCAGCCTGTTTCGTCACTCGCGAGCGCGGCGCCTGTCGGCACGCCGAGCGTGGCGTTGCCAAACTTGACCGTGCCGGATCTGACCACACCCAGTGCGACGACGACCGCTTCGCCGCCAGCGACCGTGGCGTCGGCGAACCCTGATCGCGATTCGACCGTGCCAACGATTACTCTCGGTCCCGATGAATCGGAGCTGGATGTTTTTTGCGATCCGGATCCGTGCAAGCTCGTCATGGTGGACCGCAAGAAGATGACGACCTACCCCGCGCCGATGGTCGTCGCGCCGGGTTTGCATGGTGTTGGCATCGATGCCGAGGGTTACTGGGGCGACTGGAAGGCCGTCACGACCAAGGCTGGCGAACGCGCCGCAGTTACCTTCAAACTCAACAAGCGCCCAGCCGACGTGCCCTGGCCAAAGAAGCCGCCGAAGAAATAATTTAGCGTCGTCGCGCGCGCTTCGACGGGGGCTCTTCGTCTCTGGTCGATGGATCGTCGATGCGCGAGACGAGTTCGGAGAGTACGGTCTTCGCTTGCGCGATCAGCGTCCGCTCGCGTTCGAGCTCTTCGACCGCCGCGCGCGTGACGATGCTCTCGTGTTCGAGCGTGCGACGTAGCGATTCGATCTCCGTCGACTTCGATGCAAGCTCGTTGCGCGCAGAATTGAGCTCGATTTCTAGTGCTTCTAGCTCGTTGGCCGTTCCCGCTTCTTCTTTGAGACGGTCGCGTCTCTCCGCATCGAGCGACTCTCGGTTGCTCGCGAGCGCGCGCGACAGTTCTGCGATTTGCGTCGTCAGTCCGTCGATTCGCTCGGTCTCTGCGCCGCGCGCGGTCGAGACCGCATCGTCACGGTTCGCATGCACGTCTGCCAGCTGCGCCGCGTACTCGACCTCAGCTTCGTCGCGGGCTCGCTGCACGGCTTCTGCCGTATGTGTCGCATGTTCGGCCGTGAGCTCTTTGGTCACACGCTCTTGCACTTCGCGGGCGACACGACTCAGCGCCTCTGCGAGTGCGCGATCCTTGGCACCCAGTGCGCGGCCATGCGCCTCTCGCAACAGATTGATTTCGGCGGCATGCGCTGCGCGGAGTTGGCGCAAGCTGTTGTCTGCGCGCTCCACTTTTTCTTTTGCTGCCGTCTCGGTCGTCGCCATCGCAGAAGCAGTCGCAGTCTCGTTCGCGATTGCTTGATCACGCTCCAAACGAGCCTGTTCGAGGTCCTTGCGGTGAGTCTCGAGCGCGGTTTCGAGTTGTCGGCGAGCCGCGTCCAACACCGTCCACTCGGAGTCCATCTGAGCACGCGCAGCAGCGACCGCGTCTCCTGAGTGACGCGACGCCGTCTGCGCCTCGAACATGTTCTCCAGCGAAGTTTCCAGCTCCAAAATGCGCGCCTGCGAGGTCTCCAGATTCCCACGCAGCGCTTTGATCTCTTCGCTCGCACGCTCGGCGTCCGCAAGCGCAGTCGCCTGCATTCGCTCGCGCGCATTGACGTCCGACATGTGCCGCACGTAACGCTCTTCTGCACGCGTGAGGTCCTCTGCGCCTTTGTCTTCGCGCCGACCCACTTCTTGCTGCAGCTCTTTTTCGCTCGCACGCGCCGCGCGCGCGTCCTCGAGAAGTTTCGTCCGTTCGGCCTCGTGGTGAGCCCGCAAACCAGTCAGACGCTTGGCGTGAGCAGACTCCAATTCGGCGCGCGACTTTTGAGTGTCTTGTGCAAGGCGCGTTGCGGCATCGAGTTTGCGCGCGAGATCTGCTTCGATCGCGACACGCGATCGCCTGTCCGCGTCGGCCTCGTCTTGCGCCTTGCGCGCGGCTTGTTCTGCAGCCGAGCGCCTTGCGCGCTCCGTCTCCAATGCTGCGTTCGACGCGTTCGCAGCGGCCGCCACCTCCATCACTCGACGCTCATACTGCTCCGCCAACGCGCGAGCGCGATCGACCTCGGCTGCATGCGTGGTCTTCAAGAGTTCTGTCGCCGCGTCCGCTCGAAGCGCGTTCGCCTCTGCCTGCTCGGCGCGCGCCCGCTCTCTGTCGATGTCTGCCTTGAGTGTCGTCTCTTCTTGTTGTCTTTCTGTCGCAAGCTTTGCGATTTCGGCGCGCGCTCGCGTCAGGTCGGAGCGAACGCTCTCGAGTTGCTTGCCATGCTCCAAGTGGCGTCGATTGGCCTCTTCGCGCGCACCCGCTCCGATCGACGCGAGCTCTTCTGCACGAGTCGCACGCGCGGTCTGTTCACGTAGTTCGAATTCGAGCGCACGAAGTCTCGCCTCGCGTTCCGCCGATGCGTTCCGCAAATCGAGTGCAGCGTGGCGCTCCGCATCCAATGCAGTGCGTGCTTCTGCGAGGTCCTCGTCGCGCTTTTGCGCTTGCTGACGCCCGATCGCTTCGCCGCCGACCTTTCTGGTTGGTACTGGCGGAGGCGCCTTCGACGATTTCTCTTTTTGCAGTCGCGCGACGAGCTGCTCTTGCAGGGCGAGCTGCTTGCGAAGTTCACTGACTGCGGTGGCCTGTCCCTCGGCCTCTTCGAGCGCCTTCTGAAGGGTGCTCGTGTTGGGGAGGCGAGTGGGCTTCTGCACACCGGCCTTCGTCGGGCGAGGCATGGGTGGCGGGAGCGTCTTGGGTCTCCCGGGCGGGAGCGTCTTTGGTTTCGCCGCGACGCGCCCGTCGTGCGGCAACTGTTCGAGCATCGCGAGCAGTTCGGCGATCACGACCGGTTTGCGCACGTAACCGTTCGCGCGCGACGGGAGCTTTTGGTGCTCCTCGAATCCCACCGTGCGCTCCGATCCCATGAGCACGATGGGAGCGCTGAAATTTGCTTGTTTTCGCAGTCGCCCGCACAACCGAAAACCGTTGATGCCAGGCAACTCTGCCGACACCAGGAGCACATCGAACGATTCTTTTTGTGCGCGCAAGAGACCCGCATCGCCGTCACGCGCGAGTGTGACCTCGCAGCCCGCTGCAGAAAGTCCGCGTACCAGACTCTCCGCGTAGGTTGCGTCCTCTTCGAGCAATAGGACTCGCGAAGTCACACCGGCAGGCTATCTCAAGCGCACTGCAACGAGAAATCGCCTTCAGAAATCATCACACCATCTCCACCATCGCTGGAGGCACCGCAGGACCCCAGGGTGTGCACGACGAGCGGCTGCCGATCGCGTTGGCGCATGCCTGACACGCGCTGAGCGGCCATTGTTGGGGACCGTAGACATAGCCAACCATGGTCGATCCACCGCTCTCGTAGATCGCTTTGCAACAGCCATACACGGCAGGATCACTCTTGACCGTGACCATGTTGACGCCAGCGCCAGCGTCAGCGGGCATTTTGATTGCGGTGAGCTGCAGGCAGCAATTGACCGCGCCTTCGGTCACGCCACCGTCCACCTTGGCAAGCGTGCACCGACCACCACGAGGACCGTTCGTCGAGGCCACCACGCTCGAGTCCGGCATCGCGGTTGGCGTTGCCGCATCGGCCACGATGACGTTGCCTGCGAGGGCTTCGACTGGTTGCGCTGCGTCGTACTCACGTTCTGGAGGGAGAGCCGCAATCTCTGGCCTGCCGCACGCGCCAAAAGACACGCCCACAGCCAGCTTTGCTGCCGCGCGCAGCGCACGGGACTTCGTCGAAGAATTCATCGGTCACTCTCCACGACCGGTTTCAGGGCCGCAGCCTGCCCAAAAATTCGGTCAACGATTGGGCAGCGAAGCAGTTCGGGCGCAAGGATTCGAACCTCGATAAGGAGAATCAAAATCTCCTGTCCTGCCATTAGACGACGCCCGAGTGATTTGCGGCGCGAAAACTAGCCGACTCTTGTCGAAAGACAAGCGCCTGTTCTTCTCCAGGGACGCTGCTCGTCGACGCCGACTGACTTCTCAGCGCATGGACTCACTTCAATACGGATTGTCCGACTCTGTCGCGCTCGGCTTCGGGACGGGTACCGCCGTTGGCTTCGTGGTCGCACTTGGAACGGGTACAGCTGTTGGCTTTGTGGTCGCCGTGACACTTGGTGTCGCCGTCGTGGTCGTGGTCGTCGTTGTCGTAGCGGACGGATGAGGGATGACGAATGTCGGCGCAGTGGTTGCGGTCGCGCTCACGGCAGGTGCTGCATCGACGGTGCTTGCCTCGATCGTCGGCGTTGCCACCGAGACGCTCGGAGCCGCGCTCACACTCGGCGGAGCACTCGGCGCCACGCTGGGTGGTGGAGGCGTCGCGGTAGCGGACGCAGTGGTTGCAGGCGTCGCTCCGAAAAGGCCCATTTCATAGGCTCCAAATGCACCAGCCCCGATGAGCACCAGCGCGAGACCCGCCATCATCGCGCTCGATGACCCGGCTTTTTTCTCCCCGACAGGCGTCGGTGAATCCGCTCGCTTTGTGGGTGTCGGCGGCTTCGCGGGCTCCGCTTTCGGTCCCGTTTGATCAACCGCAGGCGCAGGCGTCGGAGGCGTTGATGCAGACTTGGTTTCAAGCGTCGCGATGCCCATCGCCGCCGAGGGAGCATCGTCAGTCTTCGAGTCCGACTTCTTCTCGGGCTCTGGAGACACGGCCTTCATCCCCGCAGCAGGAGGCGGGGGCTCGGGCTTGACGGCCGGTGCCATCTTGCCCACTTCATCCATCGAACCGCCGGCTTCTTTGAGCGCTTCTTCGAGCAGCTCCGCGGCTTGCCTCATCACCGTTCGCTCTTCGGGTGGCGGCATGTCGGCTTCTGAATTCGTCTTCGGGAAGAAGCCTCCGCCGTCGTGCTTCTGTTCGGTTGCTTTCGCCGCCGGCGCCTGCGGGACGGTCTTCGACAGTGTTGCAGTGGGCTTTGCTCCAGCCGCTGGCACGGCGCCAAGTCCCATCATGGTCCGCTTGACGGCAGGTCCTGCGGGCTTCGGTAGCGGTACTGCAGCAGGTGCCGCCTCTTTTTTCTCCGCAGCCGGGGCTTGCCCTTCGCCGCTCTCACCGGCCTCGAACGCCGCGCCGGCATCGTCGTGCGCGGTCACGAGTTTGTCGATGACGCCTTTGCTCGAATCATCCACCTTGATGAACTTGACGCCCATGCCTGCAGGTCGCTCACCACCACCCGCTTGTGCGGCCTCGCGCTTCCACACGACGCGACCGACGCCCGCGATCACTGGCTCGTCTGCCGCCAGTCGGATTTCGAACTTGAGGAGCGTGCCAGTCGCAAATGGACTGTTGGTCTTGATGAAGATGCCGCCCTTCGAGACATCGTGAGAATGATTCTCGATGAACTCGTCAACCGTGGCGCTCTTGTAGCGCACGTTCAAACTCACGAACTTCGTGCGGGGGTCCTTACGCGTGTCGTCACTCATGGCTGGCCCATGTTAGCCAATAGCTAGGGCAAAAAGCCAATCGCGCGCCGAGATGCGTTT
>JAYVXK010000181.1:0-2412 GCA_043785265.1 Myxococcales bacterium
TGAGGAGTCTGCCCGCGCGCTGCGGCGATCCAAATCTTGATGAGACCGCCTTGAAAAAACGCGGAGATGATCATCGTCGGAACTGCGAACCCAAATGTGATCGCCCAAAAGCCTGGCTCCTGGAAGACCGCCATGGGGTCTGCCGGATCTTGGTAGCCTTTGGTGAAGATGTTGGAGACTTGGTTGATCGCAAATCCAGGCAAGCCCGCGACGAGAAACGTCAGCACCAACGTCACGCCATGGACCTTGAGGGCGTCCCAACCCACGCCGAGCGCTTCGCCGACAGACCAAGGCTGTGGACCAGTATTTTGCATTCCTCCGGGATTGAGTTGCGGAGGTGTGGCTTGCGGGGGCGCGTAGGGGTTGTATTGCATGGTCAGTTGCGCGGGAGCGTATGAGGAGACGGTGAACGTGGCAACCCCAGTCGTCACACGCTTCGCGCCTTCGCCCACGGGTGACCTTCACCTTGGTGGAGCGCTCGTCGCATTTGCGTCTTGGGTCATCGCGCGTGACGGAATCATGCGGCTGCGGATGGAGGATCTGGATCCACCCCGGGTCGTCGCCGGATCGGCAGAGCGCATCCTCGAGGACCTGGCTTGGCTGGGGATTTCGTATGGAATGGAGATGGTGTGGCAATCTCAGCGAGCGGGCGTCTACGAACGCGCTCTCGATGCACTAGCGTCTCGCGGGCTCGTCTACCCATGCGATTGTTCACGCGCCGAGATCGCGCGCGTGGCGAGCGCGCCGCACGAAGGCGAAGAGGTGATTTATCCGGGCACCTGCCGCGACAAGAATCCAACGCGCGACATGAAGCGACTGCCCGCGCTGCGTCTGCGAGCGAGCGGACAGATCGCGTTCGAGGACGATGCAGCGGGCCACGTCGAACAAGACCTTGCGAGCGAAGTAGGCGATTTTGTGCTGCGCCGTGGTGATGACGTGTTCGCCTATCAACTCGCAGTGGCAGTCGACGACGCGGCGATGAACATCACACACGTCGTGCGTGGTCGCGATCTGTTGGCCTCGACGCCTCGACAGCTCCATCTGATGCGACACCTTGGAGTCACGCATGTGCCTCGGTACGCTCATGTCCCGCTGATCGTGGACAGCGAAGGCGCTCGACTCTCCAAGCGCACGAGAGGCTCGCGAGTCAGCGAGTTGCGCGATCGCGGAGTGTCGCGCGAAGAAGTTCTGGAGTGGATGCTCGGAGTCCTCGGAGCTAAATCCCCCGATGATCCGATCATGTGGCCATCACACGAAGTGCGAATTCCGAACCGGTGGACGCGCTGATCACCCTGTTTTGAGGGCCAACCAGACGCCTATCCCCAAACCGATCGCGAGAGCTGCGATCCACAAGATCGTCCACCGACCACTTTGCTTGGGTCTCTCGGAGCGGGGACCGCTGCGCGGCGGTACTGAAGTTGGAGTCGGTCGCTTCACGCTCATGGGCGTGGGCTCGGGCGCGGGGAGTGTGTTGGCGTGCGCGAGCTCTTCGGGTTTGTCGGCGATGATCACCGGTGCGCTGGTCGGAGTCGCCACGATGATGCTCTCGGGTTGCACTCCTTCGAGATCATCAGGATGCGCTTCGGCGTGCGCGAGCGCGCCTTTCAACGCGAGCGCAGTCGCATAACGCTCTGCAGGATCCTTCGAGAGCGCGTGCATCACGACTGCTTCGAGCGCACGCGAGATCTCGCGGTCTTTGGCTCGTTCTCGCGGAGGCGTGGGTGCTTGCGTGAGGTGCGCGGTGAGCACCGACAGAGGTGAGGTCCCCGTGAACGGTACTTTTCCGCAGAGCATTTCGTAGAGCATGATCCCGAGCGCGTAGACGTCGCAACGCGAGTCGAGTTCGTCGCCGCGCGCTTGCTCGGGTGCCATGTATTCGGGGGTGCCAAACACCATGTTCTGTTGGGTGAGGGCGGTCGATTCGGTGCCCGCCCCGGTGACGATCTTGGCCATGCCGAAGTCGACGACGATCGCGTGGTCGTTTTTTTCGATGATGACGTTTGCAGGCTTCAAGTCGCGGTGAATCACTCCTTGCGCGTGCGCAGAAGCGAGCGCGGAACACACCTGCGTGGCAATCGCGATCACACGCGAGATCGGCAGCGGGGCCTTCTCGCGCAACAGTTGATCGAGCGGCGGACCGTCGATCTTCGGCAACGCGATGAAGAGCAACTTTCGCTCTTGGTGGTGTGGATCGACCAACTCGCCATAGTCGAGAATGGGACACAGATTGTCGCCCTGCAAGCGCCGCAGGATGTTCGCTTCTCGCGTGAATCTGCCGCGAATCTGCTTGTCCGTGAGCAGGTGCCCGTGGATCACCTTGAGCGCGATGGGTGTACGCGGACGCGGGGAGCCGTCTTTCGCGTCGCCGAGACGGACTGCGTCGTACACCACGCCAGTGCCGCCTTCGCCAAG
>JAYVXK010000182.1:0-8019 GCA_043785265.1 Myxococcales bacterium
CTCGCGATGCAAGAGATCAGCAAAGCCTGCGCGTCGACCGCCGTGACGATGGCCGTGAGCAACATGGTCGGCGAGGTGATCGCGCACTTTGGCACCGACGATCAGAAGAAGACTCACTGCCACAAGCTCGCGAACGGCGAGCATGTCGCAGGATCGTTCGCGCTGAGCGAATCAGAGGCAGGCAGCGACCCCGGCGGCATGCGCACCACGGCGACAGCCGACGGCGACGAGTGGATCCTCAACGGCAGCAAGCAATGGATCACGAGCGGCGCGCACGCAGGCGTGATGGTCGTGTGGGCGCGCACCGGAGACGCCAAAGAACTCAAAGGCACCAAAGGCATCTCGTGTTTCTTGGTCGAGGGTGGCGCAAACGGGCTAAAAATAGGCCGCGCGGAAGACAAGATGGGTTTGCGCGGATCGAACACCGTGCCGCTCGAGTTTGACAACCTGCGTGTACCCAAGAGCGCTCTTTTGGGTCAGCTCAATGGTGGCTTCAAGATCGCGATGATGGCGCTCGACGGCGGACGCATCGGCATCAGCTCACAAGCCATCGGCATCGCGCGAGCTGCGCTCGAAGAGAGCGTGCAATACGCGAGAGATCGCAAAGCCTTCGGCAAGTCGATTGGCGAGTTTCAAGCCATTCAATGGAAGCTCGCCGACATGAAGACGCAACTCGACGCAGCTCACTTGCTATCGATGCGCGCCGCGTGTCTCAAAGAACAGGGCAAGGCGTTCTCCCGCGAGGCCTCGATGTCCAAACTCTTCGCCAGTGAGATGGCCGTGCGCGTGTGCAACGAGGCCGTGCAGATTCACGGCGGCTACGGCTACACACGCGAGTTTGCAGCAGAGCGACACCTGCGCGACGCACGCGTGACGACGATCTACGAAGGCACGAGCGAAGTGCAACGCATCGTCATCGCCCGCAGCACACTGGGCTAAATTTAGGGTCACAAGACGTCGACGAACACTTGCGGTCGCAGCGCGCGCGCGATGCCGATGCGCTCGAGATGCGCGGCGACGGCGAGCACCGTGGCCTCGTCGAACGCGTCTCCCATGATTTGAAATCCGATCGGCAATCCAGCGTGCATTCCGATCGGCACGGACGCAGCGGGCAGGCCAGTCAAGTTGCCGAGGAAGTTGAAACGACAAAGACCCGCCAGAGCGTGCGAGTCCAGAAAGCCTGATTCCATGTGCTGATCGGTCGCCGCGGGCGCGACATCGACTGTGGTTGGCAACACGATCACATCCACTCTCGAGAGGGCCTCTGCCATCTCGGCGCGAAGGCCTGCGCGCAAGCGTAGCGAGTCCACGTATTCGACCGCACCGAGCTGAGCGAGGACCGCCATGGTGATTTGCAAGTCCGGACTCATGTCGTCTGCGTGCCTGTCCCAGACGTCGCGCAGCGAGCCACGCGTCTCGAGAGAGATGGCGAGGTAGCCAATCGCTGGAGCGAAACGCGCGAGATCGAACTTCAGCGGCACGATCTCAGCGCCTTCTTTTTCGAGCGCTAAAATGGCCTCTTTTCCGGCCCGCGCGACGTGTTCACTCGCGTCTGCCCATTCGGTCTCGCACACGCCAACCTTCACGCGCTTCACTCCGCGAGAGAGCGCGCGCACGAGCGACCCGCTCGCGATCGGAGGCGCATAGGCCGTCTCTGCATCGAGAGGATCGGGAGCGCCGATGATCTCGAGCGTGCGGGCCAGATCGTGCGTGCAGCAAGCGATGGGTCCAACATGCGCGACTGATCCACCCGAGATGTCGCCCTCGCGACTCACGCGACCCCACGTGGGCTTGATGCCGAACACTCCGTTGAGCGCCGACGGAATGCGAATCGAGCCGCCACCGTCTGCACCAATCGCGATCGGCACGAGTCCCGTCGCAACAGCCACGCCCGAGCCTGTCGACGAACCACCTGCGACATGCCCAGTGTCGTGCGGATTCTTTGGCATCGATCGGTTGGGGTTGAATCCGAGCGGTGTCATTCCGTATTCGGTCATCGGTGTAGACCCGACGATGATCGCCCCAGCCTCTCGCAGGCGCCGCGCGACTGTCGAGTCTCTCGTCTGCGGATCTGGCGGCATGAAGCCTGTTCCAGCGCGCAACGCGAGGCCGCGCACAGCGGTCTGTTCTTTGATGGCAACACAGACGCCGTCGAGCGGTCCTCTCGGCACCCCGCTGCGATAGCGATCGGCGGAGTCATCCGCGTCGCTGCGCGCGTCATCTTCGGCGAGCTCGCAAAGGACAGTCATGCGTGGCGAACGCTCGTCGAGCTTTCGCGCAGCAACGAGCACGCGCTCGGTGACTTGTTCGGGGGTGGTCCTTCGCGCCTCGTAGGCGCTGACGAATGTCGCGCTCGAACGCGGCCACTCGCCCGGATTCGGCAGCGGCAGATGTGCATCTTCCCAGACCCGCGGCGCACGACTCGCTCGCGCGCGGTTGTGCAATGGCACGGGTCCGCGGAGAGCTTCGGGGATGGACGTAAGTTCGTTGATTTTCAATTCTGCGCGCAATGCGTGTTCGAGCGCAGAGGCTCCTGCGCGTGTCCTCGCGAGACGCGCGAGCGACCTCAACCATGTCCCATGAATGCGCGGCGTGTGAATCATCGGATCGAGGATGCTACCTCGTTCGGCTTGCGTTTGTGGCGCACGCGTGAACAATCATCGAACAAGGAATGGCAAACACGCTCGAGCGGTTGCGCGCGCAGCAACGCATCACGATGGGGGCCATTCGTTCGCGCGTCGTGGATGTGGCCGCCCACGCCGCAGCGCGCGTGAGGTACATGATGCCGGACGCACATCCATCGCGGTTTGGAATCCGCGTGGTGGAGGACGTTTCGTACGGTCCGCACGCGACGAACAAGCTCGATGTCTACATCCCAACGCGCGTGCCCAAGCCGCTGCCTGTCGTGATGTACGTGCACGGCGGCGGGTTTGCGATGCTCTCCAAAGAGACGCATCGGGTGATGGCGCTCAGCATCGCGCGCCGCGGGTATCTCACTTTCAATATCGATTATCGACAGGGCACTAAAAATCAGTTTCCCGCCCCTCTCGAAGACGCGTCGACTGCGCTCTTGTGGGTCGCGCGCCATGCCGTCAATTATGGCGGCGACCCGACGCAACTCGCGATCGCAGGCGAATCTGCGGGCGGGAACCTCGTCACTGCGCTCGCCCTCATTCACTCCATGAAGCGCCCAGAGCCATTCGCGCGCCGCCTCTTCGATGCGCATCTGCCGCTCTGCGCGGTGATTGCCACCTATCCGTTTTTGGATGTGCATGACGTTCATCGATGGCAAGACCACCCCACGATGCCCACGTGGGTCAAAGACATGCTCTTCGACGCCGCCACGAGTTATGTCGGCTCGCGTGTGTTTGGTCCGCGCGACGACGACGCGCTGCACAGCCCGCTCGTCCTCCTCGAACGTGCACCCAAGATCGAACGACCGCTGCCTCCATTTTTTCTTTCGGTGGGCACACGGGACCCCTTGCTCGCTCACTCGCGACGCCTCAAAGACGCGCTCGATCGCATGGGCACCGAGTGTATTTTGCACATATCTCCCGGCGAGATTCACGGCTTTGACGCGATGGTCTGGCGCGAACCAGCCAAAGACAAGTGGCGCGCGGCGCACGAGTTTCTCGCGTCTCACATGCACCCCAACGCGACTCCAAAGAAGGCAGGCTGAGATGCGCTTGATGCAAGCCGGCGATCGTGGCACTCCTGCGGGCGTGTCAGAAGCCACCACTCAAGGAATTCGAATTTCAGTAGAGGCGCAGTATGTCGCCGAGCAATCCGCACCGCGCGCGCGCCGGTATGTGTTCGCGTACACGGTTCGGATCGTGAACGACGGTGACAGCACCGCGCAGCTCCGCAGCCGTCATTGGATCATCACGGACGGCGCGGGCAAGGTCGAAGAGGTTCGCGGCCCTGGCGTAGTCGGACAAACCCCCACGCTCAAACCGGGCGAGCACTTCGAATACACGAGCGGCTGCGTGCTCGAGACTCCGCGCGGCGAGATGCGCGGCACCTATCAAATGCATCGACCCGACGGTGCCATGTTCGACGCCACCATCGCGCCCTTCACGCTGTCCTTGCCGTTCTCACTCAACTGACATGGACGAGACGCTCTATCGCCACGCCGCGGACGCTGTTTTTCGCCGGATCGAAGAGGTCCTCGATCGCGATGTCGACACCGACCTCGTCGACTCCGAGCGCTCTGGAGACGTGCTGACGCTCACGTTTCCAAACAAGGTGAAGTGCATCGTCAATACGCAACGGCCCACGCGTCAGATCTGGGTCGCGGCTCACGATCGCGCTTGGCATTTTTCGTTCGACGACGCCAAAGCCCGTTGGATGGACGACAAGGACGCGAGCGGCGAGCTATTCGCGACGCTGTCGCGCATCCTCAAGCAGCAAGCGAACGTCGACGTGTCATTCTAACGGGGACATGAGTCTCTACGACGACATCGGTGGTGAAGCTGGACTGCGTCGTGTCTTGACGACTCTCTACAATCGACTCTTCGACGACTTGATGGTCGGTTTTCTGTTCGCGGGCAAAGACAAACAGAAACTCATCGAGCATCAGCTCTGGTTCACCGCGCGTTTTTTGGGTGGTCCGAGTCGCTACGAAGGCAAGAGCATTCCCGACGCACACGCCGCTCTACCCCTGCTTTCAGGGCATTTCGACCGTCGCCATCATTTGCTTCGTCAAGTACTGACCGAGCACGACGTGCCCGAACACGTGGCTGCCGAATGGTTGCGCGTCGACGAGTCTCTACGCACCGCTGTGATCAAGAGCGGCGCAGAAGCACGCGACCAAGCCCGTCGACCCCACGACTGACTAGAGTGCGCGCACGAGCAAACGTCCTCGACCATAAGGTGCGCCGTCGCCGTTGGTGCCGCAATCACCTGAACTCGAGCTGTTGCGGAGTTCGACACTGACTGTGTGACTGCCTGCGGCCAAGTCTTGACCCCACAATAGAGGCGTTGACGTCCACCATGCGTTCGCGCCGTCGCCGACATTGATCGCTTGACCGTGAGTGGCGTCACCAAGCGGGGCGCCGTCGATCACGTACCTCCAGGCGCAATGTCCCGAGCCGCTCGTCGTGCGCTCTGTCGCCGCCATTTCGAATTGGACATGATTGGGGATGGGCAAATTGAACGTAGTGCTCAAACCACCGATGCCAGTCCACGCGCTTCCCGAACTCAAAATGTAAGCGCCGCCTGCAGACTCGACACTCGTAGAAGGGCCGCTCTGTGGGCTCGCGTTCACGAACAATCGAAAGCGACCATAGGCCGCGTTACCCGCTCCGGCGTTGCATGTTCCGCCGGCCGCACTGCTGTTGCTCATTTGAGCAGAGACGGTGTGAGCACCAACTGCCAGATTCTGGCCCCATTTGAGCGAGACTGGTGCCCACCATCCACCGCCGTTGTCGCCAACCGCAAGGGTTTGTCCGTGCGTCGGATCGCCCAGCGGCGCAGCATCGACGAGCAAGCGGTATGCGCAATGACTCGCGACACCGCCTTGTGCCAACTCACTGCCCGAGAGCGACATCTGTACATGACCCGGAGTGGTCAATGTGATCGGCACCGACACCCCTGGGATGTCGATCCAACCGCCAGGTGGCTGCGCGCCCGTTTCTGAAGTCGATTCTGCGTACCAAGCTTGTTGTGTGTCGTGAGCGGAGGCCGCGAGACGCGAGTGGTCGTAAGCAGCGCCGCCATCGCCATCCAAGTTGCAACTGCCCATCCCGCTTGCGTTGATCATCTCGACGCTGATGGTGTGGGGTCCTGCGGTAAGGAGAACGGCGATCTCGTCGTTGAATGATTCGTGCCAGCGCGATGCTCCGCGAACGACCACGATGGCGTTGCCCCAATTCGGATCTCCCGTCGGCTGGCCGTCGACGACGAATCGTTGGCCCACATGGCAGAGCCCGTTGCCGCCCCCGCCAAATCGCAAAGTGCCAGTCCAACGCAAGTACACCAGACTCGCCGTATACAAATTAGGAGTGAGGGTCAGGCCTGTTGCCGCAACCCAAGTTTGATTGGGTGGGATTGCCAAGTTGTTGCCCGTCGACTCGATCGTCCACGCATGAGGGCCGCACTTTCCCGCGACGCAAGAGCCTGCTTTGCAGTCGGTGACCACCACGCAAGTCTTGCCATCACCGCACGCGGCACATGTGCCTCCTCCGCAGTCGACGTCTGTTTCGGCGCCGTTGAGAACCCCGTCCGAGCAATTTGGAACACGCACGTCGGCTGCGTCGAAGGCCGCTGGGGACGTGTCAGGACCGCCATCGACGATCGGCGCCGACGCGTCTGGGTCGTCCAGCGGCGGTGGCGCGCTCGTCGCACAACCAATGAGCAACAGCCCCGCAAAGCGAAGTAAGCGCATCTTTTTAGTGTACCTCGTTTGCTGCACTTCTCACGAATCGACCGCCGACTTCTTGAAGAACGCCATCGCAAGTGCGCCGAGGCTCAGCAGCATGGGTAGTCCCATTTCGGCGAGTCCCAAGGTCGTGCACTCCGCAGCTTCTTTTTGACCCTCCGCGCGAATGAGTTCTTTTTGCGATGGGTCAATCCCATCTCCGGAGAGGGCGTTGTCAGTCATGCGCTCTCCCATCTTGGTGCCCAAAAGACCGACGACGCCAACCAAGAGAGAGAGGGTGATCGCAGCGAGCGCGACGCCAAGTGTCGCACCCTTTGACTTCGACAATGCACCCACGACGAGCGCGGCAACGGCGGTAGCGAGCGCAAGCAGCATCACAAGAAGGTCGACCCACGCCATGGTTCCGCAGTTGCGAATGTGCTCCATGGGATGCAGCATCGCTGGGGAAGCAGATCGTAAGCAAGCTAACGATCTGTCGCAAACGCGTCCCAAGTTGCGGGAACGGGGACGGCGGACAGGGACGGGGACGGCGGACAGGGACACGGCGGACAGGGACGGGGACGGGGACGGCGGACAGGGACGGGGACGGCGGACGGACGGACGGCGGACGGGGACGGCAAGCTGGGCACCGTCGCCCTTGACTTTGCACTTGCTTGGCGGCTAACTAACCCTAACGTAAAGGTTAGACATGTCTCGCGTTCGCCTCCCCATCCTCAACCCTGTCGTGGCTCTTCCCGAGCCGGACGGTGAGCTGTTGCAAGTGGGCGATCTGGCGAAAGAAACAGGAAAGACCGTCCGAGCGATTCACCTCTACGAAGAGCTGAAACTGCTCCGTCCGATGACCCGCTCCAAAGGTCGGTATCGGCTCTATGGTCCTGATGCGCTCGTGCGGATTCGCTGGATTGGCAAGCTCCAAGACATGGGTTTCAGCCTCAGCGACATCCAAACGGTAGTGCGCGATTGGGAAGAGAGCGCCTCCGCACCCAGTGCGATGACCAAGATGCGTGAGGTCTACACCAAAAAACTCGACGAGACGCGTAGCATGCGGCGTCGACTGCAGCAACTGGAGCACGAGCTGCAGGCGAGTCTCACGTATCTCGACACGTGCGATGTATGCGAGCCCGATCGCATGCTCAGCGCCTGCAACGCATGCGACCACCACGAATGCGACCACACCGTCCCTGATCTGGTCGCTGGATTCCGCGCAAACCCTACCCTCATCACGCTTGTCACCGAAGCCCCTATCAAGGGTTCATCCTGAGAACGATCATGGCCGTCAAACTCCCTATTTTCATGGATTATCATTCGACCACACCGGTTGATCCGCGTGTCGTCGAAGAGATGTTGCCTTACTTCACCGAGAAGTTTGGCAATGCCGCAAGTCGCAGTCACTCGTTTGGCTGGGTCGCCGAAGAGGCGGTCGAATACGCGCGTGAGCGGATTGCCAAGTTGATTGGCGCTCAAAGCGAAAAAGAAATCGTGTTCACGAGCGGCGCGACCGAAAGCGACAATCTCGCGCTCAAGGGCGTGGCCGAGTTCTCCAAGGACAAGGGCAATCACATCATCACGTGCGTGACCGAGCACAAGGCCATCCTCGACACCTGCAAGCGACTCGAAAAAGAGGGATTCTCGGTTACGTA
>JAYVXK010000183.1:0-2410 GCA_043785265.1 Myxococcales bacterium
TGGCTCGGATCGACGCATATTTCAGCCTGCGGAGCGCCTGAGCACACCACGCCGAGCAAGGTCTGCGCGTTGGCGCTGTTGACGTTGATCGCGCCTTGACCCCACACAGTGAGCACGCGTTTGTCGGGTCGAGTGGGATCGGGATCGACGAAGGTCGCCCAGTAGTCGTCCGAGATGCCGCGCACCATGTGCAACTCTTCGAGAGAGTCGTAAGGAGAGTTCTTGCGACGATAGGGTTTGTCGAGAAGTTGATAGTAGGCGTCCTCGACCGCCGAGCCAGTCGGAGCACTCTGGTTGGACAGGTCGCATGAGAAGAACTTTTCGTCTACGTCCGACCAGTCGATGATCGCCGAACAGATCGAGAGCCGATCGTGAAACTGCCCGGTCGGGTCTCGTTGCTCGAAGAGAGGGCTGTACTGCTGGGGCGCCATGAGACCCATGAGTTCCTTGGCTAGCCTGATGTGAGCAATGTCATTGGCCGCGCCGAGGTTGGCGTTGATCTTGGCGTCTTCGTCCACGATCTGTAGCTCGAAGCGACCCCCTGGCATTCCCAAATTCTTGCCCTGCGCGAGATCGACTCCGAGTGTCGAGGCATAACCTTGCGCGGCTTGCTGATCGTTGAACACACCAAGCAAGCGCTCGGCGAACTCCCATACGGGAAGCTGCGGCGGCGCACGCTTCATCATCAAGAAAAGAGGGGCGATCGCCTGGCGAATGGTGGGTTCTGTTGCGATGAGCAAGCGCGACAGATTGATCGCGCTGCGAGCCATGTACTCGGCTTGAACACTGTCTCGGTCTGCGGTTGCCGCGGCCACGAAGGCGCTCGTATCGAACTGCAACTCGGCGATCATGACGGCCATGACCGTGAGCGCGCCGAGCACCATGATGATCGCGAAGCCTCGCTTCTTGCCACGAGCCCGACGACGCTTGAGGGTCTTCTTCTTTGTCATCGCGGGATGCCGAAGGACAAAGGTTGCTGCATGGGAAGGATCACTTTGGTCGTATAGACAGGGTCGAGGCCTGGAGGCGCGTTCTTGAGCGTGAGAGTGATGCGCACCGAGAGCGGCATTCGATTGAATTGGCCGCTGGGCTGCATGCTGTCCCACGTCTCGAGCCACTGACTGGTGACTGGATCGAGATACCGCACGTCGAAGGTCTCGATGTCCTCGACGAGCACGTTGACGACACCGCCGCGCTTGGGGTCCATGTCGGCGGGCGTCTGCTCGCGCCGCACGAGATCCATCTTGCCCTCGACATCTGGATCGACTGACGCGAAGTATCCGATCTCGCACTGGTCCGATTCATGAGAGTTCGACTCGACGCGCCTGTGCGAAAACGAGCTAAAATCGAGGCGATCGAACGGCGAGGATTGTTGCCCCACGAACGCGGTGGTGCGTATCTGCAGTGCGAGATTGCTCGGCGTGTGCATCGACAAGAACGACCCAGACAGTTCCCGCGAGATCCGCAAGATGCCCGAGCGTGCTTGACGAGCACGGTCTCCGCGAATGGTCTCGACCTTCTTGGCGTGAGCGAGAGAGTCGAAGTCCGCATAGATGAGCACCGCGATCATCGCGAGGATGGCCATGGAGATGAGCACCTCGATGAGCGTGAGGCCGCGCGCTCTGCTGCGTCTCTTGAGGCCAGTCATCGAAACACTCCGCCCGGACTACCGCCACCTGGACTGAAGCCTCCGCCCGTAGCCGGACTTCCGCTCGCAGGCGTGGTGCCGCTCGCAGGTGTGGTGCCTGGAGGCGCCCCGCCGTCTCCACCGAACGCGCCGCCGAAGCCACCGCGCTGAGGACTGGTGACGTATTGGACGAGGGTAAAGTCCTGGAGGTGAGGACCTTCGTGCCAGTGAACGGAGATGGTGATGCGCCGAATGGAAGACTCGAGCAGCGGCTTGAGTGAGGGATAAACAAAACCCATGACCATGTTCAGCAGCCCTGCTGCGCCTTGACCACCCGACTGAGGTCCGAGCTGTTGAGCAATTCCGCCCAAGCCTGCGTCCAAGTCCAATGTCGCGTTGAACGGCGTGTCGCTCGGTGCACCGGGAGCTCCACTCGCGGGACCCAAGGGTGACGCACCGCCATCGCCGAACGCACTGGATGAAGGCGGATCGGGCATCGTCACTTTTTCGACGCGCGTATCGCAAATGAAGGCGCTTTTCTCGCCACCCTCGCAGCAAAGAACGTCTGTGTTGATGTCGTCGATCTCCGGGTATCCATCCTTGAGGAGCTTCTCTTCGACCTCACTCATCTTGCAGCGACCGAGTTCGATCGCTTGTCCAACATCGGCCGCCTTCTTGTTTGCCGCCGCAACACCGGCCTGAGCCGCAAGCATCCCGCCGATCATGAGACCAAAAATCGCGAGCGCGACCATGACCTCCAAAAGCGAAAATCCAGCCCCCTCC
>JAYVXK010000184.1:0-8007 GCA_043785265.1 Myxococcales bacterium
ATCCACATGCACTTGGACGTGCGCCTCGCGACGCAGCCGAGCAATCTCACTGCCGTCGCGTGCGGCCGCGCCGCGCAGAACTTTAACGGCGACCTCGTGGCCGAGCGTGACGTGCTCCGCCGCATACACCACGCCAATGCCGCCCGATCCGATCTTGCGCCCGATGCGATATTTGCCGCCGAGAACATTGCCACCGAGATCGCCCGGCACGTTGCTCGTGTCGCCTCTGAGTTCGAGACTGCGTTCGAGCGCGGCGATGCGATTGGTCTCGAATGTTCGCGCGCGCGCCTCGAGAAGTTGTCGCGCTCGCAAGTAGCCGCTGCCCCAACCCAGGGCACCACCGAGAACCAACGCGAGCGCCCCGGCAACAGGACCACCGATCAGGCCAAAAACAAGGGCGCACGCGATCGCGGCGCCCGCCGTCACGAGCCAGCGCGCGCGCAGGACGCCAAGGTCTCGCGCGAGGTGCACGTGATAGATGCAGCTGCCGTCACCTTTGCCGAGACACGTCGGATGATCGATGACCGGCTCGGGCTGTCCCCAAAAGAGTGGCACCGCGCCGAGCTCGCCAAAGCGCGACGCGCACAGCAAGGCTTCGCCACTCACGTCTTCTTCTTCGGCAGGT
This sequence comes from Myxococcales bacterium, assembly GCA_043785265.1. Taxonomy (GTDB): domain Bacteria; phylum Myxococcota_A; class Polyangia; order Polyangiales; family Polyangiaceae; genus JANYHY01. Next base: position 626 of record JAYVXK010000184.1, read on the forward strand.
TCGCGTGGACGATAGGTCATCGTCAGGTCGTGGTCGGTGAGTCCCGCGGCAAGTTCCCACTCGCCGATGCGTGTCTCCTCCATCGCGTTGTTTGCGAGGTATCGATACCCGTCGAGCGGTGATTTCGATGTCCGAAGCAGCCGAACGTAGCTGCCAAGTGCTTCTGGATGTGACGCGAATCGCGCGCGGTGACGAAGCGCCTCGGGGCCGAGTTCTTGTGCGAGAGCTTGGAGCACGCGCTTGGCGCGGTCCCGGCTGATCCACATCGTCTCGTTGTCGACGGCGGCGGGGTCGAGTCCACAGTCGGCTGCGATCGAGGCTACTAGGCGCTCACCCTTCTCCGCCCGAAGGCGCAAGAAGTACGGCTTGAGTACGGCAGCGCGAAGCTCCTCTTTGCCGCCACCTGGACGGACAGAATTTCGCGGTGGCACGCTCGGAAACATTTCGAGAGATGATCGTACGCAGCCCCTCGGAGTTGTCCATGCCGAGATGAAGGACTCGCTCCGGTCGCCGGGCGTGATCAGTAGTTCGAGTGGACTTCCGCTCCCCGCGCTCCAAAGGTCGAGCGGACGCCGTTTTCGGCTTTGGTGCCGCCCGCTACGAAGAACACCGGAGTGTCCGTCGGAAATTTTCGAAGTGCGACCTCTTGCACATAGCCATCCTCGAAGCCTGGTGCGCCCATCGACCCATTTCGTGAGAGGCACACGATCACATCGACACCCGCCGCGCGAAACTCGTCGAGTTCTTGATGAAGTGGAACATCGGTCTTGTCGCGCGCGCCAATCAACAGCGTGGTGTGTGCGGCGACACCGTGATCGATGCGCCAAAGTGCGATGGGTCGCGCGACGGCGATGGCGCTCGTGGGCACTGCGATCACAAGTTCGCGACTGAGCGTCTCTTCACACGGAAATCCGCGACCCAGAGCCACCGTCACGGAGATGCGATCGCCCACGTTTGCGCGCATCAAGACCTCAGCTGCTGCGCCTCCGCCGCGCACGATCACATCCCAGATTGGATCGCCTGCCCGATTCGCGAGCACGAAGTACCCCCCAACCTCGCCCACTTCGATCCACGCATATTGACCTGGGATCCGGTGCGTCTCTGATGCCTCGGCCGCGCCGAACGAGACGAGCCAGAGTCCGCCACCAACGTCGCGGCGATTGGCGACGGAGTGCTGTGTGCGCGGTAGAGAAGGAACAGGAATGCTCACGGAGTCACGCAGATGTAGGTTGTCTCGTGGTTTGCTACATGCGCACCATACGCGGACCATCGGATGTCGATCATCACAAACCTGTTGCGCTTGCCCGCTTCGCTGGCGGGGGTCGATCTCTCTGATGCCGCAAAGCGGCTCGACGGTGCTCTCCATGCGTTTGGAGCCAAGACTGCGCCCGTACCCGCGATGGTGGGCTATGTGGAAGCGCGTCTCGGCACGCGCGCAATGGCTGTCACCGCGCTCGAGAGTGATCGCATCGCGCGAGCGGTGATCGCACACGTGCGGGTGGCGCCGTTCTTTGCGTCGCTGCTTTTGGTGGTTCATCCGCGGCCTGAGATTGATGCGCCGATCTGCGTGGTGGATCTGCATGTCGTCCCGCCGGGTCGCGCGAGCGCTTACGTCGATGTCTGCGGTCCGGCGATCACGCGACCCACCTTTCGAAAAATGTTTTGGGAGCCGCTCGAGAAAACTCTCGGGGTCTCTGCAGCGATGGAGATCGATCCCGTGCCTTCGTGGATGGCCGCGCTCTCAGGTGGATGTGGCGCGCTCGTGCATGCTCGCGGCCAGACCGGTTCACGATTGTTTGGCCTTGGCCTCGCGTATCTCGACGCCTACTTGCACGCGCTCGAGGTTGCGCCGATGGCGCTGAATCCCGCTGAAAACAGGGCATCAGCGCATGCGGTCGCCGATCGGGTTCACGCAGAGGGGCGCGCGTATCCGATGCTCAAGCGCGCATTTGGTGTGGACGCCGCAGCGCGCACGACGCGTTTTCTTTGGAACCAGTGACTAGAACTTGTACGCGAAGCTAGCGCCACCATAGCCAGGCGCCATGATGGGAACGAGCGAGGCTTTCGGCTCCGTCTTCAGACCCGTCGGCTCGATGAAGTGCCACACGAGCCCTCCAACGATCGCTGCGACACCAATGCCGCCCACGACGATGCCGAGCGTGTCGAATGTGTAGCCAGACTTGTTGAGGGCTTGCGCAGCGTCGATTTGCGCCGCCGTGTACGTGGTCGGGCAGGCGTTTTTGGGGCAACCGTTGAGCGCGAGGTTGTGCGAGTCGCTCACCTTCCCCGTGCCGATGATCAGCAAGATCACTCCTGTGATGGCCGCGGCCCCACCCGCTCCGACCACGATCCACGGAGGGATTGTGTGCCCACCGGTTGGCGGTGGCGCCGTCGACGTGTCGCTCGCTGAGGCCGTCACGGTTGGCGTCGTGGTTGCGCTGCTCGTTGGGACTGAAGTGCCCGAATTCGTGGGCTGAGATGCAACCTGCGCTTTGAGATTGTCGATGCGCTTGCGAACTTGATCGGCGTCGTCCGCTTTGGGTGCTCGGGCGATGTAGGTTTCGAGCGCGTTGATCGCTTCGGGCCGATCTCCCTTGGCCTCGTAAGCGCGTGCGATGAAGTTCAAGAGCGCGTGTTTGGTGCAATCGCGCTTGTAGGCATCCTTGAAGTAGTCGATGGCCTTTTGATAATCGGCTTCGTCATACGCTGCTTTTCCCGCCAAAAACGCGCCGTGCGCGGCCTCTTGCTCGTTGGGCGTCGCTTGGAAGTTCGCAGGGCACTCGTAGTATTTGGTAGGCGTTGCCGCCTGTTGCGCGAGCGCAGGTACCGCAATCGCCGTGGCGAGCAGCCCCCCAAGCAAGACGACATTCCGTGAAAAGACGCGCATCGATGACTCCCTATCTCGCGGGGATAGCATAGTCCCCATAGAGCGGATCGGGCCAAAAAATAGCGAATTCAGCGCGCGCGCTTCTTGGCCTTCTCGTCGAAGAAACGGACAGCGCTCGTGAGCCACGAGAGCGATTGGGGTTCTGCTCGAAGCGCGACAGGCGCGAGCACGAACCCTCCTGGTTTGATCTCGAAGTGCACGGGCGTACGCCACCCCAGCGTGAGCTTGCGCAACGACGGCGAGATGGCTTGTGCGAGCGCGTCTTCGCTCTCCGCAAACGAGGTGAACACCGAATCAAACGCCGCATCGCGCGAGAATTGGCGGGTCAGCGAGGTCACCGTGTCTGCGAAGACATTGCCCGCATCCGAGGTCGCCGCTGCGCGTGGTCCCGTCATGGCTTCGTCTTGCACGAGCGCAATCCAGCACTCGTCGCCCACTGTCCATCCTGGTCGGGGCAGCAACACCAAGCGCGCGATGGTGATGGCTGCGGTCGTGCCCGTCGAGTGCAGCGCGTGCTCATATCGAATCGGAGTCTTGAGGGTGACGAATGGCTCCCAGACGCGCAGCCAGCGCTCGTCCACTTCTGGCTCGTAACGCATGCCGGTTCGCGCAGCGAAGTCGACCATCCACCAAACAGGTGCAGCCATGGGTGCGGGTCAGTACTTGCGATCGCCCACGGGCATCGATTCGCCCTTCGCGGCGCGCTGTTGCATCTCGTACTTGCTGGGACACTTGGCCAAAACACTGGACGCCTCGAACGAACCGTCTGGTTGCAGCTCGCCCTCGACCGTCACTCCCACGTCCATGCCGGCGACATCGCGAAACGTGTCAGGCACCACGCATTGAGCATATCGAACGGGAAGATCGGTGCCGTGCTTCTCGATGTGAAAGCGGTACTCGCACGGCGAATCGCGTCGCTCGAGTGTGCCATGCACGAGCAAACCCTCGACCCGTACTGGACGTGCAGGGTGCGCGCTCGAGGCTAAAAACTGCACTTTTTGCAGCAGCAGCTCGTCGACAGGCTTTGCGTACACACTCGTGTCTTTCATGAAGATGAACACGACCGCGACGATGCCAACGACGGCCATCACGAGCCCGATCACCAGCGCGAGATTCTTCTTCGAATCGGCTGGAGGAACGTGACGACGGCGGCGGCCTTCGGATACGACCGGCACCGCCATGCCATCGCCCTGTTCACTGGGGACAAGGCGCTCTTGGGGGAGTTCGTCGCTCACACCGCGGATCGTACCCCCCAACAGGCCCTTGTCAAAAGGACCTTGCGCTCATTTGTGCATGCTGCATCCTAGACGAGCTAGCGATGGCAGACGTATTGGGCACACCAGTACTCGTTTTGAACCGGCTCTTCGAGCCTGTGCAAGTAACGACCGCGAAGCGCGCTTTTGTGCTGCTTTACGGCGGAGTCGCGCAAGCTCTCGACGAAGAGGGCGAAACCTACGACTTCGATCTGTGGCGTGGATTGCCCGTGCGCGAGAGCGACGAAGGCTTGCCGATCGTGGGCGGTTCACTCCGCGTGCCACGGGTCTTGCACTTGCTCCGCTACGATCGCCAGCCGCGCGCGACCGTGCGACTGACGCGCAAAAACCTCATGCTGCGCGACTCTCATCAATGTCAGTACTGCGGCAAGCGCCCGCCCATTCGCGATCTCAACATCGATCACGTGCTGCCACGATCACGCGGCGGAGACGACACCTGGGAGAATCTCGTGACGGCGTGTCGCGTGTGCAATCTACGAAAAGGCTGGAAAACGCCTGAAGAGGCGAACATGCGCCTCGCGCGCCGACCCTTCCGACCCAGGTGGACCATGAGCGCTCAGATCCTTCTGGGTGGCGGTAATCGCTTCGTGGAGTGGGCGCCCTTCCTCAAGGCGAGCTGACTTTACTTGGCAAAGAGGCCGCCGTCGGAGCAATAGCCCCAGACCGACCAGCCGCCGTTTTTGCAGACGAAGAGGTCTTCGCATCCGCAACATCCTGACGGACAGGCCGCGCCCGTACCGAGTGCGCAATCCGGAGGGATGAGAGAGCTACAACCAGGACCGCCATTGGCTCCGGGGACGTCGATGTCGACATCGCGCGCGCCGGCGTCCGTTGAACCCGATGAGTCGACCAGGCCACTGTCGTGCAATGGGCATGTGTGATCGAGGAGCCAGCCGTCAGCCGTGCAGGCATAGGCAGCCGCGCACGCGGGATCGGCGCAAGCTTGTCCGTGGGAGAGAGGGCAACCGCCGTCCGGTATGAGCGTGCAAGGCTTGAGGGTCGATTCGGTTGAGCACCCGCCGATGATGACCAATGCAGCCAAAAAAAGGCACTTCATCGCAATTTGGTGAAGCCGTCTCGCGTCGTTCCCGGCGTCGCCGGCAGAGTCGTCGCGTGAGGGATTGGTTTGCTCGTGGGCGTCGCAACGACATTCGCCGAGGCGGGCGGCGTGGGCTCCGAAGACACGAAGACGAGATCGTCGTCGACGATGCCAACGCCGTGGTCCTCATGGAGAGAAGCTTCGGCGCGTGCCCCATCCACCGACGTGATGACGATGCGATGCCGCTCTGGCGCATCGTGAGCAAGTTCGACATCGAACGAATCCGCCATCGGCGCGATCGGATGGTCGACACCGTCCAGGGCCGCGCCTGTCGCGAGAAAGGGCAAGCGCACGTGCACGTGTCGCGTGGTCATGACACGAGCTGACGCGACAGGGGGGGCGGTCGCCGTCATCGGAGGCACAGCGGCTTGCGGCTTGGGCGCAACGGCGTGCACCGCAACCCAAACAGCGACGGCCCCAATCGACAAACCGACCAGAGCCGCGGCGCCCATGTTTTGTAGGCCTTTTGGACGTTTTCGCAGAACGGGCGGCGATGCAGAGAGCCCGCCGATGGCGTAGCGTGCAGAGGGTGCCGCAGGAGCAACCGCTGCGATCGCGGCCAGGTTCGATGCGCTCGCGTCTTCTTCGCTCGCCGGGCGGCGGTTTGGCAATCCCGACAGGCGCAGCAGACGGTCCGCATCCGACGCGGTGAGAACGCGGCGGATCAGATCGTGGCGCATCCGCAGTTTGGGTCCGAAGACCGCCTCGACCACGCGAGCCACGTCTTGCGCCGTGCCCACTCCGCCGCGACCCACTGCGCGCTCGAGCGCTTGAGCAAACTCGCGCGCGGTCGCAAAGCGAACCTCGAGATCGCGTGAGAGCCCGCGAGCGAGCGCGTCGTCGAGCGCAGGCGAGATGTCGGATCCGAGTTGGCGCAAACGAGGGATGGGCGCCTTCATCACTTCTTCGAGAGTGTCGAACGCCTCCTCGCCACGGAACAACCGGCGTCCGGCCATCGACTCCCACAACACCACCGCCATCGAAAACACGTCGCTTTGGACCGTGCATAGGCGCCGACGGTCCACGCGTTCTGGCGCCAAATAGGCCAGTTTGCCCTTTACCTCGTGAGTTCGTGTGACCTGCACACGATCTTCGGCTTTGGCGATGCCGAAGTCCGTGAGACGCGCATGGCCATCGACGCCGACGAGCACATTGTGGGGAGACACGTCGCGGTGGATGATTCCCAGGTGCTTGCCGCTGTCGTCGCGCAACACGTGGGCCGCGTGCAGTCCGGCGAGCGCGTCGAGAGCGATACGCACGGCCACCTTCGAGTCGAGCGCCCGCTCTTGCGCCGCCAACTCTTTGCGCATGTCCGACAGACTGCCGCCTTCGACATAGTCCAGCACGATGAACGGTTCAGCGGCTTCGAAGCCAAGTTCTCGCACCTGCACCACGTTCGGATGCTTGATCGCGGAAGCGAGCCGCGCCTCGTCGACGATCATCGAGAGAAAAGTTTTGTCACTCGCGAGGTGTCGATGCGGGCGCTTCACCGCCACGAGCGGCAGCGCATCGCGACCATCCACTGCGCGCGCGAGATAGACTGTCGCCATGCCGCCAGACGCGAGTTCGAACAGCAGATCGTAGGCCCCAGCTCGACCGACCGGAATCGACCGTGCGCTCGGCGGCAGAATCGAAGGCTCGTCGGTCACTCTCGGATCGAACCACGTGGAAGGCGCTTCGTCGAGCGAGTCTTGGCAGGCCCCGTCAATGAGCGGTAGCGTGGTGGCATGCGCTTCCCCCTGTTTGTCGCCTTTGCTCTGTCGTTCATCGCCTGCAGCGGAAACTCGCCGAAGGCTCAAAATCCGACGACGGACCCCACCGGCACACCCACGTCAGCCGTTGAGGCAGACGCCGGACCGACCACGACCACCACACTGACCTTGCCAGATGGTGGCGATTTACAGGGCACGAAGCTCGTCACGAAGACTCAAACGTTTATCCAAGATCCACGCGACGCGGGTCCGCCACCTGGTCCGAGTCATGAGCCCGGTCGAACGGTGGAGGACATCATGGCGATCATCCAGACGCGCCGCCCCGAAGCCCGCGCTTGCTACGACGCCGCTCTCAACACGCATCCTGGCATCGAGGGGAAGGTCGACATCACCTGGAAGATCGACGTCAA
>JAYVXK010000185.1:0-2405 GCA_043785265.1 Myxococcales bacterium
ACCGAAGAAGAAGAAGACGTTCGCGAGATCGTGCGCGTGGGTGCGCGAGCGAGCGCGATTGGCAAGCGACTCAAAAAAGAAATGAACGCACCACAGCCCACGGTGACCGTGAGTGTGTCGACGCACGTTCCCAAACCGCATACACCGTTTCAGTGGGCAGCCATGGATCGCCATGCGTTGGTCGAGGAGAAGCAGCAATGGCTCACCGAAGAGGCTAAAAACAGCCACGGCGTCGAGTTGCGCATGCATGACTCCACCGGCAGTTGGCTCGAGGGTGTGTTCGCGCGCGGAGACCGCAAGGTGGGCACCGCGCTGCTGCGCGCTTATCAACTGGGCGCGCGATTCGACTCTTGGGAAGACCAACTCGACATCCGACTCTGGGAAAAAGCATTCGACGAGTGCGGGGTGGATATTGCGCTCTACCTCGGGACGATTCCTCTCTCGGCGCGTCTGCCGTGGAGTCACATCGACGTCGGCCTCGAAGAGGGGTTTCTGGCGACTGAATACCGCAAAGCGCTCAAGAGTCGGTTGTCTCCCCCGTGCGGAAAAGCGGCAGGCGCGTTCATTCACCACACGAACTTGGCTGACGCCGCGAACGACTCACGCAAACTCGTTTGCTACGACTGCGGGGTCGCTTGCGATTTGTCGGCGATGAAGACCGAACGCAAAGACTACTTGACCAAGCTTGGCGCGCACGAGCGGCGCATCATCACGCCCAAGATGATTGTTCGTGAAAAGGGCAAAAAGATGCCTCCGCGCATCGAACAGGGCGCGCCGACTCGGTATCGCTTTGCGTACACCAAGTGCGGACCGTCTGCGTTCTTGGCGCACCTCGACCTGATCCGCGCGCTGCCACGGTCGTTCCGTCGCGTGGGGTTGCCGCTCTTTTATTCGTCGGGCTTTCATCCCAAACCAGACATGACGTTTGGCCCAGCGCTCTCGCTAGGCGTACACAGCACGAGCGAAGTGGTCGACGTGAAAATGGTCTGCGATGTGGATCCAGCTGAGTACATCGACCAGTTGAGCGCGGCTTCGCCAGAGGGGCTGCGCTTCTTTTCTGCCATCAAACTGGGCGGAAACGACGCAGCCGTATCCCGCATCATCGACGTGCAACGCTACGAAGTCGCCATCCCACGCAAGTCGCTTGCTTCGCGCGGCGGCATGGATTGGCTGCGCGCGCGCGTCGCCGAAGTGCTCGCGGCCGAGTCGCTGCCTGTCGTGCGTCGCATCGACGGCATCGGAAAAAATGTCGACGTGCGTGCGTTCCTTCAGTCGATTGAACTCGAGATGCCGTCGTCTGCTGGTGCGATCGCTGCCGCGGGCATCGTGGGTGATCTCGAGGGCATGACTGTCCTCGTGCGCGTGAGCAATTCGGGCGGCGTGAAGATCAGCGAGGTCATGGAAGTGATCGATTCCGCGCTTGATTTTCAGGCTGTTCGTGTGGCCATGGGTCGAATGGACGGCGCAGAGATGGTCTCTCCACTCGACACCGATCGCCTACGCCTTCTGCGCGCTCAAGCGCACGCAGCAGAACAAATCGCTGCGATTGACGTCACTCTTTAGGTTGGCCCAGGAAAATCGGAGCCGCGCCAGGCGCCGGTCTCCTCAGGATCGAACGCAGGCGAGGCCTGACTGTCGCCGTCGAAAAACTCGAGCAGATCGTGTCGGCGTGCGCGTGCGTCTGCGCGACCCATCTCGATGAGTTGCCGACAGAACGCGCCGTCGAACAACAAGTACGAAGCGAGGTCGGCCTCCGTGCCCACGCCGAGATCGAGCAGCGTCAGCAAGCGCTTGGTGACGAACGGATCGCCCTTGAAACGGCCGCGACGGACGTGTTCGCTCGCGAGGCGACCGATGTCTTCGCTCGGGCGAATCACGAACGTGTGCACGTATCGATACGCCGGATCGTCTCTCTGGCGCGCCTTGTCGCTCAAGGCATGGACAAAGCCCGAACCGAATGCCGACTCGCCGTCTTCGATCATCGAATTGATGCGCTTGAGCAACTCGAGGTCCACATCGACGTGATCGAGAAGAAACGCATTGAGAACCTTGCCCAGGAGAAACGCGGCACCGGGCGCGCGCTGCGTCTTCGATTCGCCCTCGGTGCTCGCGTATCCCTGCACCTCGCGCGAGCCGCCGATGGCGAAGATGTGCGTCGCTCCGAGTCGCAGTGCCGGAGCGATCGGTGTGTTCTGACGAAGGCCGCCGTCGAGATACAGATCGTTGTCGATGCGCACTGGCGGAAACAAAAGTGGGATGGCTGCGCTCGCGAGTGCATGCGGCGGACCAATGTGCGCAGCGCGGAAGAGCGTTCGAGGCGGTGATTGGGCTGGGATCACCGCATCCGGAGACACTTGGATGAACACCACCGTGCGACCTGCGCGCATCTCCGTGGTCGAGACGCT
>JAYVXK010000186.1:0-2405 GCA_043785265.1 Myxococcales bacterium
AACGATCACCATCGCTGCAGAGAAGACGACCACACGCTTGCGCATCACCATCGAAGATGACGGCGCGGGCGTGGATGTCGCCGACATTCGTCGACGCGCTGTAGAAGCGGGCTCGGTCACCCGCGCGCTCGCAGACGCGGCAGACGACAACACTCTCTTGGCGCTCCTATTTTTGCCTGGCTTTTCGACGCGCGAGTCGTCTGACTTGCTCGCGGGGCGCGGCATCGGTCTCGACATCGCGCTCGCAGCCGTGCAACGACTCTCCGGCGCCATTCGTTTGTCGAGTCGACTCGGTGAGGGATTCAAAGCTCACCTCGAAGTGCCCATCGACACGGGTGTGACGCCCATCGTTTGGGTCGAAGCAGCGGGTGAAGAGTATGCATTGGTCGCCGGCCAAGTGGCGCGCGTCTCGAACAATGTCGACGCGATCGCAGAGACCACGCCGCACCTCGCTGCGTGTCTCGGTCGCGAGGCAGCGCCCACCGCCGCGCTCGCGTTGGACCTGGCTGTCGAGGACATCGATGGAGCGCCGCCCACCCGGATTGGTGTCGATCGCGTTGGAGAACGCGAGGATCAGCTGATTCGCCCGCTGAGCGCGCTCGTGGCCGCGATGGGCCCATTTGCAGGTGCGATCGTGCGTGGCGACGGGACGCTGAGGCTCGCGCTCGATGCTTATGCGCTCGCTCCTCGCGCGCGCGCGCTGGGCCGAATGCCGGGAGCGGCGACGAGCGATCGTCCGCGCAGCAAGTAACTTCGCGGGCTATACTTCGCACCAATGCGTGTCGTGATCGAACCGATGCAAGCAGACGACATCTCTGCAGTGCTCTCGATCACCACAGATGCAGCGCGGCGAAGTGCTCCGAGTTCGCATGCACGAACTGAAACGCGTGAGCATGACGCCAAACTCACAGACGCCAAACTCCACGAGGAGCTCGCGAGGGCTTGGGCTCGCATCTGGGTGGCGCGCGCAGAGGTGGGCGGATCGATGCACGTCGTCGGATTTTTGCTTGCTTGGCACGTGGCAGACGAGCTGCACATCCTCGACGTCGTGGCGCACGCAGAGATGCGGCGGCGCGGCATTGGTCGCGCGCTGATGGACAGGGCGATCAGTTATGCAAAAGACGCCCGGTGCGCGCACTTGTTGCTCGAGGTTCGTCGTTCGAACCCAGCCATTCACCTGTACAGGGCGTGCGGCTTCTCTGCGATGGGCCTGCGCCCGCGCTACTACGCAGACAACGAAGACGCTGTCGAAATGGTTTTGATCTTCGATCCTGCCACAGGCGACATCGTCACGCGAAAAGACGAAGTCAGCGTTTGACGGCACGTCAACAACAGGACGTCTCGCTTCGCTGAGCGCGCGGACGGGTCTATGCTCTGCCCCCATGCGACTCCGTTCTGCACTGCCACTCTTGCTCGGACTCTCCCTCCCTCTCAGCGACGCGATGGCGCAACCGCACGTTCCGGTTCCGATGCCCAGCGTTCCAGCTCCAGGCAGTCTTGGGTCAGCCCTCGAAGCGGCCAAGACGACCGACTACGCCCGCGCGGAAAAAGAGCTCGCGGCGATCACGGGTGCGGACAAACCTGCCGCATTGATCGCGTTCGCGCGCATCTCGATCGATCAAGGCAAATACGCGGACGCCGACAAGTACGCGCAGCAGGCCCTCGCGACGAAGAAGGGCGAAGCCATCGCGTTGCGCGCGGAGCTGATGTTTCTGCAGGGCAAGCGCGAGGACGCCATCAAGCTGCTCGAAGCGAATCGTGCCGAGACGGGCGCGGGCGGCAGAGAAATCAAACTGTTGCTCGGCGAGTACCGCATCGCGACGGGACATCGCGCGGACGCGGACGATCCGCTGATGGAGATCATCAAGGAGTACAACGCAGACAAGATCGATCCGCACGATTCAGTGGGTCTCGCGATCGCGGGCCGCGCGGCGTATCTCATGCGCGCTTGGCACAACTCCGAGCAGCTCTATTCGGAGAGCAAACGCGCGGAACCTACACTCGTTCGACGCGCTTTGTGGGAAGCAGAAGTCTTCCTCGAAAAGTACGATCCGGGACACGCAGAAGAGCAGACCAAGGGTGCGCTCGTGACTGCCCCACACTCCGCGGACGCGCTCGTGATGATGGCGCGCATCAAGCTGGCGCAGTCTTACGACTTCGATGCTGCAGACAAACTCGTGGGCCAAGCGCTCGCGATCAATCCGAAGCATCCAGGCGCGCACGCCGTAAAATCAGGCCTGGCGCTGCGTGACATGAACATCGCCGCTGCCGATCAAGCCGCGACCGAGGGACTCGCCAGTCAGCCCACGGACCTCGAGTTGCTCAGCATGAAAGCGGCGATTCGCTTCTTGGCAGACGACCCGACGGGCTACGAGAACGCCAAGAAGGACGTGCTCGCCAAGAAC
>JAYVXK010000187.1:0-7993 GCA_043785265.1 Myxococcales bacterium
AGATCATCGGCCAGGTGACCGGCGCTTTTTACGTGAGGCCCCACGCACGCGCCCGCATCTTCAAGATACCAACAGGCGAATTACGCGCAGAAATAGCCACGATCGCGTCGTTTGCGTCTGCGAGCGAATGGTCTCCTAGTGGTGACAAGCCGCTGGGTGTCGAGATTGATCCAGGCCTCGTGTACAAGAGCCGCGACGGATTTTATGTAGCGCTCGACTACGGTTTGCTCGTGCCACTTTCGGGCATGGACAACCCGAAAGAAAATCTCAGAGCGCAGATAGCGGAGGTCGTTCGTGTGCGACTCGCATTCCTGTTCGGAGGAGGGAAATGATGTTGCGATGCACCATGGGTCTCACGCTTGCAGCGCTCGTCGTCGCATGTGGCGACAACCGAACTCCCGCGCCGATCCACGGCGCATACGATGGCGGCCCCCTTCCCAAGCTCTCGTGTGTGCCAAACCTGGATGGGCAGATCGCGGCGAACGAACTCACGCCGGCCATCAACGTGCCCGTGCATTACCTCGTGTCACCGCCTGGCAAGACACGCGCAGTGGACTTGATCGGTCGCGTCGATACAAAGGGGCGGCAGATTTGGGACTTCGGCGCAGACTTCGTTGACGATCAAGTTGCCACCATCGCTGCGAGTGATCTCCACGGAAAATGGTTCGAGGCGAGCTTTCCTGGCGGGACATTCGTTGCGCCGTTCGACGCGGCTGACGCGACTGAAGCGGTCTACGCTTACAGCACCAATGCCATCACACTGCTCGGTCTGGCGTCCAAGAACCCCGACGGTCCTGGAGGCAAGACGCTTCTTGTGTACGCGCAGCCCATCACTGTCTATCGCTTTCCTCTCGCTGTCGGCGGTCACACCACGTCGACTGGAACGATCGCGGGCGGGACGTTGCGCGGGCAACCCTACGCGGGGAAGGATACGTACGACATCAGAGTCGACGGCTCTGGTGAAGTCATGCTGGCCGCGTACACGTTCACCCAGGCGCTTCGCATCCGCAGCACAGTGACAGTCGAGCCCTCTGCTGGACAGGCCATCACGACGAGGCAGACGCAATTCTTGTTCGAGTGCTTCGGCGAAATCGTCCGTGCGACGAGCCAGCCGGGAGAGACGAACGACGATTTTACAACCGCTGCCGAATTGCGGCGATTGGGACAATAGGAGGCGAAGATGTCTTGGGAGGCCTACAAAAAAGGGTTCGATGCGTGGGAGAACACCACGGCCAAGTGGATCGAAACGCTCATGCGAAGCCCGATGTTGCTCAAGCCGTCCGGCGCACTCCTCACTGGTGTCATGCGGATCAAAGCAGCGAGCGACCGTGCCACGGCGATGTGGTGGGGATCGGTCGGGCTCCCAACCAAGCGCGATCAAGAACAAACTCTTGCTGCACTGCACAAACTAGAGAGTCGGTTGAACGACCTCGAAGAAAAACTCGAAGACCGCTAATCCGGAGTCACTCATGGATGTGTCGAAGTACATGGACCTCAAGATCGCTCCACGGGGAGTGTTCGACGAACTTGCTGCGCGCAAAGACAAGCCGCGCTTCATGTTGAGAGAGGCGAACGGTGGCTGGACCGCAGTGTCCAACCAGGCATTTGCAGATCAGATCCGTGAGATCGCGCTCTTTCTCGCAAGTGCTGGCTTCGGCGATGGACAGCGCGCCACGATCTACGCCGGCAATCGTGTCGAGTGGGCTGCTTCGGCACTGGCGATTCAGGCAGTGGGTGGTGTGATGGTGCCCATTTATGCGGCATGCACGCCAGAGCAACTCACTTACGTCGTCAGCCATTCCGACGCACAAGTCCTGTTCGTGGATACCGCCTCCCTACTCGGTCGGGTGATGGAAGCATGGCCTCTGTTGCCGCAACTTGCGCGCGTGGTGTTGCTCGACGACAGCTTGGAGCCGAAGCGCATTGCGCAAAAGCTACGCGAGGCCGGCAAGGCAGTGGTTGCGGACGCGACAATCGACGAGCGTGTGATCAAGTGGTCCGTGGCGCGTGCGATCGGTGCGGCCCGTCACCAAGCGGACCCGACCGAGTTGGATCGACGCATGGACGCTGTCTCGCTCGACCAGATTGGACTGATGCTCTATACGAGCGGTACGACCGGTAACCCAAAAGGCGTTCCCTTGTCGCACCGCAATGTCGCGTGCAACGGGCGCGACTGGCTCGAGTGCAACGCTCCTCTGCTCGACGAGGGAGCGATAGACGTCCTCTGGCTACCGATGAGCCACATCTTTGGATTCGGCGAAATGTGCCTCGGAAACAGCCTCGGATGGGTCTCTTACATGAGCGACCCGCGTGAATGTCTCGACCGGCTCGCAGAGGTGCGGCCGCACGTCTTCATGAGCGTGCCATCCCATTGGGAGAAGCTCGCAACGGGCGCACTGCAAGAGACCGATGTTGCAGCGCGCAAAGCCCTCCTGCAGAAAGTCACGGGGGGCCGGCTGCGGTTTTGTTTGTCGGGCGGAGCCGGTCTCAAACGAGAAGTGAAAGAAGTGTTCTACGAAGCGGGCGTTCTCATCATCGAGGGGTATGGCCTCACGGAGACGTCGCCGACGTTGACGCTCAATCGACCCGCAGCGTTTCGCTTCGACACAGTGGGCAAGCCGCTGCCGAGCGTGGAGCTTCGACTCGCGGAGGATGGGGAGATCCTCGCCAAAGGCCCCAACGTGTTTGGTGGCTACCACAAGGACGAAGCCGCCACGCGAGAGATCTTCACCACAGATGGCTGGCTCAAGACAGGTGACGTGGGTCGCTGGACTGACGACGGGTTTTTGCAAATCATCGATCGCAAAAAAGACATCCTCGTGACGGCGGGTGGCAAGAACGTGCCCCCTGCGAACATCGAGATGCGCTTCGCTGGAGACCCATTGGTGTCGCATGTGGTCATCTACGGCGAGGCAAAAAAGTATCTCGTCGCCGGCGTATGGCCCAACGAAGACGTGGCCAAGACCATGGACGAATCGTCACTTCGTGCTGCGCTGCAACAGCGAGTCGATACGGTCAACGGGGCTCTCGCCAGTTACGAGTCCATCAAGACATTTGCCATCATTCGTTCACCACTTACTGTCGAGGGTGGTCTCCTGACGGCGTCGATGAAGGTTCGCCGCAAGAAGGTCTACGAAGCGTTCAAGGACACTTTCGAGGGCCTCTACAAGTGACAGCCGTCGAACCGCGAAAGGGCATGCAGCGCCTCGCCAACCTCGCCAAGCTCTTGGTTCGTCCCAAACCGAGCGTGGGAACGACTCCGTCGGATGTCGTGTTCACCGAAAACAAGTGGCGGCTTTTGCGATATCGCGCGCGACCAGCAGGACTCGCTCACCACACGCCGGTGTTGCTCGTTCCGTCGTTGATCAACCGTCATTACGTTCTCGACCTCATGCCGGGTAAGAGCTTCGCGGCCTTCCTTGTCGACCAAGGGTATGACGTCTACTGCATCGATTGGGGCACGCCGGCGGACGAGGATCGCTATGTCACGTTCGACGACATCTGCGACAAGGCATTGGGCCGCGCCATCCGGCGAGCGGCGAAGACGTCGCAGGCCGCGAGTGTTCACTTGCTCGGCTATTGTCTCGGTGGCCTCTTCACCACCATTCACGCTGCGGTGCACCAAGAATTGATTGCGTCGATGTGCGTACTGGCGGCGCCCGTGAAATTCGACGGGGTAGACGGCATGTTGGAGTCTTGGACACGCACCCCCACCTTCGACGTGCGAGCTCTCGTCGATGGCGTGGGCAATGTGCCGTGGCAGCTATTGCAGAGCGCGTTTCACATGTTGAGACCCACTCTCACGTTGTCGAAGACGATGCACATGATCGACCGCGCATGGGACGACGAGTTTCTTGATGGGTTTCTCGCACTCGAAGCGTGGGGCAACGACAACGTCTCGTTCCCTGGCGAATGCTACGCGCGCTACATCGAAGAAATCTACCGGGCCGACGCGCTCGCAAAGGGCACGTTCACCTTGAGCGGCAAGCCCGCGCGACTCGAAAACGTTGTCTGCCCGCTGTTGGTCGTCTCGTTCGAGCACGACAGCATCGTGCCGAAAGACGCTGCGGCTGCGTTGATCGATCTTGCTGGCAGCAAAGTGAAGAAACACCTGCACCTGCCTGGCGGTCACGTCGGCGCGGTGGTCTCGCGCGCTGCAGCCAAGCGACTCTGGCCTATCATCGACGACTTCTTTGCCGCGCAAGAAGCCCCTGTGCGCGCGGTTCGAAAAGCCGGCGCTCCGCGGTCACGACAGTAACCGCGGAACTGGGCTTCCGCGATCGTCAGGCGGCCGAGCTCGCAGCGCTCTTCTTCATCGTTTCGATCGTGAGCTTGCGCCACTCGGTCGAGAGGTTGTTGGCATAGGCCAATGATTCCTTCGTCAGCTTGGTCATCTCGTCCACCGTGCTCGCGGCTTGCTCGAGCGACTTGCCCTCGAGCTTGGTCCACTCGTCCGCTGCTGCTTGCATGCGGCTCATGTGGCCCTCAACGGCCTTTGTCCAAAAGCCCATCCATTGTTGCGACGCAGCAAATATTTCATTCGACATGGTGTCCTCCGTTTCGCAGCCAACATAATTCGGCCGCGGATGGCGTCAAGTCGAAATGGTGCGCCGCAACAATATTACTGGCGCCAGACCGGCGGGCGCCTCGCGAAGTAACCCTCGACTGCATCGAGGTGGTCAGGCCCCGTCCACGTCTCGATGAAGGCTTCGCGCTCGAGCGGTCGCACTTGCTCGTAGAGCGACGCGCGTGCCTTCATGAGGAGCGCCTTGGAGCGAGAAACTGCGGCGGGAGAGCATCGGCAGATCTCTTGGACCCAGCCCAAGCCGAGAGCGAGTCCGCCACCCTGCGGTGTGACTTCTTCGACGAGGCCGATCGAGAGCGCCTGTTGTGCATCCAGGACGCTTCCCATGAAAAGAAGGCGAGATGCGCGTGCAGCTCCGATGGCTAAAACAAGCCTCGACGTGGTTCCCCACGCAGGAGTAACCCCCATCCGTCCTTGGACGAACCCAATCTTCGCCGAGGCCTCCGCGATCCGAAGATCACATGCCATCGCGAGCTCTGCTCCTCCACCCAGCGCAGCTCCGCCGATGACTGCGATCACGGGAAAGGGGAGTGACTCGAGCGCTCGACAGAGGGCGTCGCCGCGGTCGGAGAGCGCCTCGGCGTCCGCGCGCGAGGTCTTCCTTCGCAATTCGCCAAGGTCCCCTCCAGAGACGAAAGCGTCGCCTGCGCCCGTGAGGATGGCAGCGCGGATGCTGCTGTCCTGGTGCGCTGCAACAATGGCGGCGCCGAGCGCGTCTACAGTGGTCTCATCGAGTGCGTTCTTCGTCTCAGGTCGGTCGATGGTCCATACGATCGCCGCATTTTCACGGGTGATGCGCAGCATTCACGAGCCTGTCGCGCCGCGCAATCGTCGGCGTCGTCGCTCGTGTTCGATGGCTGGGTCGACCTTGGCTCGAAGCTTTGCGCGTTTGAGGAGGAAGCGCTCGGCGTGGTCGATGATGGCGCCGGCTACGTCGACGCCGCTCGTTTTTTCGATGCCCTCGAGGCCAGGCGAACTGTTGATCTCGAGGATCTTGGGTCCACTCTTAGCTTCGAGCATGTCCACGCCTGCCACTTCGAGGCCCATGACTTTGACTGCCGCGACGGCCGCCTGCGCGTAGCGAGGGTCGAGTCGCACGCGAACGCCCAGTCCACCGCGATGCAAGTTCGAGCGAAATTCTCCAGCTCGCGCCTGTCGACGCATGCACGCCACGACACGCTTGCCGACCACGATCGCCCGCAAATCACGGCCTTTGGACTCGACGATGTATTCTTGCAAGATGATGTCTTGGCCCATCGCCCACAGAGTCTCGAGCAGTGAACTCACGGCTTGAGGAGTGTCGGCGATCATCGTGCCGATGCCTTGGGTTCCCTGCTGAAGCTTCACGATCGCAGGGGTGCCGCCGATCAAAGAGAGCGCGAGATCGATCGAATCGGGTGTGCGGGCGCAGACCGTCGCGGGTACGTCGATGTCTTTTTTGGTCAGCAATTGCAACGCGCGCAGCTTGTCGCGCGAGCGGGCGATCGCGATCGCCGTGTTCAAGACAGGCACGCCCATCATGTCGAACTGGCGCACCACCGCGAGCCCATAGTTCGTGATCGACGCCCCGATACGCGGGATCACGAGGTCTGCAGGAGGAACGGGACCTGGACCGAGATACATCGATGGTCTGTTGCGCGAGACCACCACATGAAAATCGAGAGGATCAGCAACGACGACCTCGTGACCGCGCGCGCGAGCGGCGAGTACGAGTCGGCTCGTGGAATAGAGGGTGGCACTTCGAGAGAGGATGAGCAGGCGCATCGGCGAGCGGACAGGGACCGCGCACGCAAGGTACCGGCTCAGCGCACCGCGGAAAAGAGCGTTGGCCAATAGTGCGCGACGGCGATGGCGGTGACCGCTGCAACTCGCAGCAAAACATGGGCACGAGAGCTCATGACTACCCTCTCAGCAGGACTCATGCCGAAGGGAAATTCAGGCGTTTCGTGATTTCAAGTTGGCTCGTGCGTGTGGTTTTGGAGTCATGTGTGTCACTTCGGGCCTCGCGATCCTAAGGCGACAAAAGTATTGCACGCGCTATGTTGCGTCCGTGCCCGAGGCCCAGATCCAGTCACCCCATCCCGACGACGAGATCGATCCGCTCCCGCCGATCGATGGCGATGAAGGCGATCAAGTGCTCGGCGGCGAGGACGAAATCGACGATCCCGATGAAGAGGAATCGAACGCACTCGATGACGCGACTGGCGAGGACGACCCCATCGAGGATGAAGACTTCGGCGACGACGAGTCCACTGCGATTGGGGACGACGCAGAAGGTCTTGGCGACCCGACGGACGACGTCGCGAGCTTCGACGGCGACAGCGAGCCCTTCACCGAAGGCGACGACGCACCAGGCATTGGCGGCGACGAATATGGGCTGGATGAAGTCGATCAGAACCCGGCCATGAACGATGGCGGCGAAGAAGGTCTCGAAGAAGAGGACGAAGCGCTCCGAGCCGAAGATCTGCCACCACTCGATGCCGACGACGAAGCCGAACAATCGGAAGACGGCTTTTTCGAGCGACTGGACGTGCGCGATGGCCTTTTGTGGGAGACGCCTCCTTGGGAGCTGGTGCTCGCGCATCCCCTGGAGGGTGTGACAGCTCTCGCCGCGGGCGACGCCGGTGCATATGTGTTCGCGCGCAAGTTGATTTGGTTGAGCGAGCATGGGCAAGCCCGTGACCTGCCGGCACGCGGCCTCGGTGGGCGTGTGCTCGAACTCGTCGCGTCCGCAGGGCTCATCGACGCCGTGAGCGAAGGAGGTCGTGTGGTGCGCTCCACAGACGATGGCGCGTCGTTTGCGGCGCTCGACGAAATGCGAAGTACGCCTCGCCCGAGCGTGCCGGGTGAACCGACTGCACACTTCGAAGAAGAGAGCGGACGGTCGCTCGTGATCGTCAACGATCGCATCGTCGCAGATGTGTCCAACGACGCAGACATCGACGGCGATGAGGCGCGGATCTTGGTGATCGACCGGCGTGCAGGTTTGGTGTGGATTGCAACTCGTGCAGCTGTGCTCGCGTATCGCAGCCGCTAGCGCCAACGGGAACCGCATAATTTGGCCACCAAACGGTCGGTGTGTTAACCGCGAACGACGATGACCGTCCTCGTGCAGAAATACGGCGGCTCGTCGGTCGCCGATGTCGAGAAGATTGGACGCGTCGCGGACAAAGTCGTCGCAGCGAAGCGGCGGGGACACGACGTGGTGGTCGTCGTTTCTGCAATGGGCAAGGCCACCGACCAGTTGCTCGCGCTGGCAAAACAGGTCTCGAGTGATCCTCCTCGTCGTGAACTCGACATGCTCCTCACGACTGGCGAGCGCGTGACGATGGCGCTCGTGTCGATCGCGATTGCGGCACGTGGCTGCGAGGCGATCAGTTTCACGGGCAGTCAGTCCGGCATCTTGAC
>JAYVXK010000188.1:0-7986 GCA_043785265.1 Myxococcales bacterium
GTGATCGTCTCGCCCTTCTTGACGACGATCGGCGGACGGCCTCCGTCGAACGAGAAGGTCGCCGACTGATCGGCGTAACTCACACTCACTGTCGTCGTCCCGGCCACACATGGTTTGCCCATGCCGCGCGCGACCACTGCTGCGTGACTGGTCATGCCGCCACGCGCGGTGAGAATGCCATGCGCAGCCTGCATGCCTTGAATGTCCTCTGGACTCGTCTCCACCCGAACGAGGATGACGGGCTTGTCTTGCGCGGCCATGCGCTTCGCCTCGCCGGCGTCGAACACGACCGTGCCGCTCCCCGCACCAGGACTCGCCGCGAGACCCTTCGCGAGGAGTTTCTTTTCGGCCTTTGGATCGAGTGTTGGGTGGAGCAGTTGATTGAGCGACTCTGGATCGACACGCAAAAGCGCTTCGTTCTTGTCGATCATCCCTTCGGCGACGAACTCGATCGCGATGCGCACTGATGCGCGACTGGTGCGCTTTCCGCTGCGGCATTGCAGCATGTAGAGCTTGTTCTCTTGGATCGTGAACTCCAGGTCCTGCATGTCTCGGAAGTGATCTTCGAGCACCTTGGCGAGACGCACGAGCTCCGCGAACGCCGCGGGCATTCTCTTCTCGAGCGAGTCCTGCCCTGCGCCAATCGCCTTCACGGGCATCGGCGTGCGAATGCCGGCGACCACGTCTTCGCCTTGCGCGTTGGGCAGCCACTCACCAAACAACGCCTTTTCGCCTGTCGATGGGTTGCGCGTGAAGGCAACGCCTGTCGCGCTGGTATCGCCGAGATTGCCGAACACCATTGCTTGCACATTGCATGCAGTTCCCCACGAGTCGGGGATGTCGTGCAGTCGCCGGTAGTAGACGGCGCGCTCGTTGTTCCACGAACCGAAGACCGCTTCGATCGCTCCCCACAATTGCGCCTTGGGGTCGGTGGGAAATTCTTTGCCCGTCTGCGTGACGACGAGTTGCTTGAACTTGGCGACGAGTCGCTCGAGCGCGCTCTCGGTGAAGTCACTGTCGGGGACGGCGCGCTTCAACTCTTCTGCGTTCATGCGCGAGGGATCGATCGGTTTTGCGCGAGCGAGCTCAGCGCGGATTTCGTCCATCGCGTGCTCGAACGGTTCTTTTTTTGCGCCGAGTGCGATCGTCGAATACATCGAAATGAAGCGGCGAAAGGCGTCGAGCGCGAACTTGCGGTTGTTGCTCCTTTTGGCGATGCCTTCCATGGTCGCGTCGTTGAGACCAAGATTGAGGACCGTGTCCATCATGCCCGGCATGGACGCGCGCGCGCCCGATCGCACCGACACGAGCAGCGGCGACTCGGGATCACCAAAGCGCATGCCCACGCTCTTCTCGATCTGCGCGAGCGCAGCCTCGAGCTGTGCGCGCAGCTCGGTCGGATGAGCGTGCGTCGACGCGTAGACGTTGCACGCCTCGGTCGACAGCGTGAAACCTGGCGGGACAGGCAACCCGAGCGAGGTCATCTCCGCGAGGCCAGCGCCTTTGCCACCGAGGAGATCTTTGCGTTTGAAATCGCCCTCGGATTTTCCGTCGCCGAAGAAGTAGACGTATTGAGTCGTCATGCGGTCGGGGAACTTAGCAACGCCTGGACGAAAGTGTCGATTGCAACGACGCGCGTCGATGGAACACGCGAAAGCAGGCCCAATGCGAGGTCGTCGAGATCGTCAGGCACGCCCTCGACCAGAAACGACGCGCGCGGCGGAGGCACCGTGCTCTTGGTGACGAGGATGTGCTGGGCGCTGCCCGAGAAAGGCAGTTGACCCGTCAAACACTCGAAGACGAGCGTGCCGGTGGCGTACCAATCTGCGGCAACGGACGGCGTCAGCTCGGGAGGCGCATACGCTGCGCTCGACTCGTAGGACGAGGCATCGTCGTGCGCTCGCGCGAGTCCGAAGTCGAGCAACACGACGCGATGGTCTCGCGTGACCAGAACGTTCGACGACCGCACGTCCCCGTGGACGATGCCTGCATCATGCAAACAAACGAGACCTGAAATCAGCCCTCGCAACGCTGCACGCAGTCGCCGCACGCCGGAAGGGTCGCAACGGACATAGGCGCTCGACCCGGCGGGCTGAACTCTCTGCCCCAAGACAATTCCGCGTCCGTCGCCGTCCCCGCTCCCGTCGCCGTCGCCGTTCCCGTTCCCGTCCCTGTCCCCGTTCCCGTCCCTGTTTGCTCGAACGTGCGTGACGATGTCGCGGCCCTCGATCAACTCCATCGTGAATCCGCGTCCGTCGATCCAGTCGTGGAGTTGCACCAAGTTCGGATGGGCGATCGCTTTCATGGCCTGAAACAAGCTGCGCGCGCGATCGTCTGGGTGGGTCAGCTCTTTGAACGCGACGCGGGCGCCCTCGACCGTGGCTTCGAAAACCGCTCCGGATGCGCCGCGGCCAATCTCGCGCACCAGACGGATCATCGTCCTACGCGACGCTCGAGATCTGCATACGACAACCGCATCACCACCGGACGACCGTGGGGACAGTGGCCTGAGAAGTCGACGCGATCGAGTGACTCGAGCAGACCGCGGGCTTGCTGCGGGCTCATGGGATCGCCTGCGCGCACCGATCCGTGACACGCCATCGTCGCGAGCACGAGGTCGGTGGCGCCTGAAAACGGGCGGGTTGAAGCACGTGACAACTCCGCGAGCACGTCATGCACCAGGCGTTCGGCTGCGGCTCGTTGAAGAATCTTTGGCACCGAATGCACGGCGACAGTCGTGGGACCCACCGCGCGAACGTCCAGACCCAGAGCGCTCACTTCTGTTTCGTGTTCGGTGAGGAGTCCGACTTCGAGCGGACCCAGGGTGATCATCTCGGGCACGAGCAGTCGTTGCGACGCGACTTCGCGCGCGAGAAACGATGTGCGTAGACGATCGAAGTTGATGCGCTCGTCGGCCGCGTGTTGATCGATCACATAGAGGCCGTCGTCACCCTCACACACGAGATAGGTCGATCGCACCTGCGCAAGAAACTTGAGACGCGAATAAAACCCCACGGGCTCTTCGAACAACGAAGGCTGCGTGCGAGGACCCTCTGACGGAGGCGTCTGCATCGATTCGGAGGCTAATTCTCCGAGTGATTGCGGCCACCCTTGCGAAGGCGGTGCATACGTCGCGTCTGTGGAAGGAGCGGATGGAGCGTTCGTTGGTCGCATCCATGGCCGCGAGGGAGGGCCGAGCGCGGGGATGGCATAGGCCTTCGCGAGTCGATCAAAGAGCTCGCGTGTGATCGCATCGAAGATCGCGCGCGCATCTTGGAAACGCACCTCGGACTTCTGCGGGTGGACGTTCACGTCGACGAGTTCAAAAGGGAGATCGACGTACACGACACCGACTGGGTAGCGACCAGGTTCGAGCACCGAGCCGTAGGCCTGAGCGACGGCGCGCGCGAGGAGGCGATCTTTGACAGGCCTGCCGTTGACCAACGTGTAGAGAGCGACCGCGCCCGCTCGCGCTCGTTCGGGTGGCCCGAGATGGGCTTCGAGTTTCATCGGACCGCGCTCCGCGATGCATTCCTCGAGACGCGACTCGCTGAGCACCTGCAACGCGCGATCTCGTCGCGAATTGACGCGCAAGTACTCGCGACCGACTTTGCCATCTCGCGCGACAGTGATCGACACGTCGGGTCGCGCGAGCGCGGCCCACAACGCGACCTCGCCAACGTGAGCGCTCTCTGTCGCGGGTGACTTCAAGAATTTGCGCCGCGCAGGCACATTGTAAAACAGCTCTCTCACATCGATGGTCGTGCCTTCTGCGCGCGAAGCAGGCTTGATTTCAGGCTTTCCATCGTCGCCCATCGTGATCTCGATCGCAGCATTCGCGCCTCGGACGCGCGTGCACAACGTGAGTCGCGAGACGGACGCGATGCTCGGCAGTGCTTCACCGCGAAAGCCGAAGGTGTCGATCGTTTGCAGGTCATCGATGGTGGCGATCTTGCTCGTGGCGTGCCTCTCGAGAGACAAGAGCGCGTCGCTCTCGGTCATCCCCTCGCCGTCGTCCGACACGCGAATGAGGGCGAGTCCGCCTTGTTCGATGTCTACGCGAATGCGCGTCGCTCCTGCGTCGAGGGCGTTCTCGACCAGTTCCTTGGCCACACTCGCCGGTCGCTCGACGACCTCGCCCGCAGCGATCTGATTGGCGAGCGCGGCAGAGAGCCGGCGGATCTTGCCTTCCACGTCACGCCTCGGGCGCGGGCTCGTAATACTCGAGCGACCGTTTGCGCGTGAGTGCGACCAGGACCAGGGAAGCCAACAGCGTGCGCATCGTCAACCAACCGATCTCGAACGCAGGCGCGAGCTTGCGATTGATCGCCATGCTCTGTTCGACGAGCGCTGGATCGTTGTGTTTTCGCAGCTCCGCGCTCGTCGTCGCCGCGGTGAGGTCGCGGTTCGCCAGCCGAACGTGTGTCGTCAAAAGGTAAACGAGCGCCACGACGACCGCTTGCACCGTGACCACCTGAACGAGAGCAGAACGCGCTCCGGGCCGACCCGACATCGCTCCAGCAGACAATGCAAAGAGCGCCATGCCGAGCAGCAACTCGGCGGCGGCGAGCGGGAACATGCGCGGTCGATCTTGGTCGAGCGCGTCCACGTACTGATCGAGCGCGGCTTGCGCCTCCACGCGATCATGGTCGTCGTCGATGTCGCGAACGAGCGACGACATGTCGATCCGGGTGGTCCGGTAATAAGTGATGATGGCCCAGCCATCGACGAAACTGGTCGCTCCAAAGACCGACGCAATGACGAGGGCGACCACGAGGTACCACGGTCGCTTTCGCGCGGCCTTTACGGGTGGCACCGACGTCGTCATTTGCGAGGGCGGAATAGCACGAGCCTGAGGGAGATTCACTCGGTTCCGAGAATCTTGGGGCTAGCCGCTCTCGCGGGTTCGGCTGCCGTCTGTGCATTCGCGCCACACCCGACGCTTGTTTGCCTCTTTCTCAATCGCGCGAAACGTGATTGTTTCCGGCCGCGCTGCTTCGTTTGGCGCTCTTCAAGGGGAAGCCGTCGATGAGAATCGTTGCCTGGTCAACCGTCCTGGGAATCCTGATCGCGGCGTCGCCCGCGTTCGCAGATGGACCGCCCGCAGGTGCCGCCACAGGCGCAGCTGCCAAGCCTGCTGCACCACCACCTCTCGGCGGTACGACTGTCGCCGACTTGAAATCGAACGACGCGAGCAAGCTGCGTGCGGCGCTGGATGATGTTCGCATGGGAGGCAAGACCAACGCGCGTCTCGCTCCGATCATCGCGGACGCATTGCAGCGTGGGCTGCCGCAGTCGCTCACCGAAGCCGCCATCGACACACTGGGCGATCTCGAGAGCGAGGGCTCGAGCCCCGTGCTCGCGAGCTACGCACAACATCGCGCGACCAAGGTTCGTCAAGGCGCCGTCCGCGCGCTGCTCAAGACCAAAGGCGCGACCGCGATCGTCGCGCTGCGACGCGGGCTCTCTGATCCCGATCCGATGATTCGCGGTTTGTCTGCGACCGGACTCGGTTCACTCAAGGCAAAAGCCGCTCTCGGTGATTTGTCGATCGCGCTTGATCATGGCGTCAACGAAGCCGCCGTTTCGATCGGCCAGCTGTGCGGACCTGCAGAGTGCGACGCGTTGTCTGCGCGCCTGGGCAAGCTCGCATTCGACATCGTCATCGGCGGACTCGACCAGGCGATGTTTCGCCCAGACGTCCCCGAGGACGCCAAGATCAAGATCCTCGGCAAGGTGCGCGAGCTCGGCACCGCAGAGGCGAACAAATATTTGCGTGACGCGCAGAAGCGCGGAGGCAGTCTCTCTCCGCGGCTCAAACAGGCGCTCGATCAAGCCGTGTCGGCGACTCCCGTAGGTGGAACATGAGAGGCGCGCTCATCGGCCTCGGTCTCTTGGCGGTCGCGTGCGCGGGTTCGCAGTCTCGCGTGCATTTGTTCGCGACTGATTGGGAGGACGACGGCGGCGCGAGCATCGAAGCGGCGCGACAGCGACTCGCCGGCCAGAAAGCGACCCTCAACGCGGACGTCGCAGTCGGCGTCGCGGGCAACAGCGACAAGCTCGTGGGCGTGGTCCTCCCGAACGGCGCCAAGTGGACGTTCGCGCATGCGATCGAAGATCGTCCCGTGGTCGCGGGCGGAGTCGTGGTGTCGCAGGGCGGCGGTGAGTTGTTCGCGCTCGACGCACAAAGCGGGCAAAAACTGTGGGCGCGCCCGAGTACGGGACTGCTCCTCCACGGAGCCGGCGACGACGGCAAGTACACAGTGGTCACTCTCGGTCAGAGCGGCGGATCGGGCTCGACGATGCTCGCGATCGATCGCCAAGGCGCGGTCGTGCAGAAGGTCGAGACAGACAAGAGTCTGGGTACACCTTCGGTCATCAAGGGCCTCGCGTTCGTCCCGTGGGGCCAGCAATACTTGACGGTCTACGACATCGACGCGGGCAACGAGATCGCGCGCGTGCTCGTGCGCGGCAAACTCAGTCGCACGTTCACATCGGGTGGTGGGCTCTACTTTGGTGAGGTGGAACTTTTTCGGTTCGACGACCAAACCAAAAATGCGTCGAAGAGCGGCGCCACGAAAATCGCTGTTCCGCAGCGCGAATTGCCCGCGTCGCCGTCTCTGCTTCGACCTGGGGACGAACGTCAAAGTGCGCTCGCCCTCGCGCCAGACAAGACTCGCCTCTACGTGCGACCCGGTTCGCCTGATGCACCGCCGGCTCTCGACTCGTCACGCTTCTACGCGACGTACTTTCGACTCGCGATGGCGTTCGAGTCGAGCAAAGGCGCGCTTGCGTGGGTGCACTCGCATCCCGTCGACATCGTCGGTGGCTATGCCGGTGCGGGATCGCTCGTCCTCTGTGACGAGCAGGGCAAGGTAACCATCCTCGATGCCGCAACAGGCGCGACCACAGGTGAGGCTTTGTTGGGCGAACCGCTCAAGAGCTGCACCGTGAGCGCAGATGGGCTGAAAGCAGCCGCGCCAACGATTCCGGCGGCGCCACTTGGGATGCAACTGTCTGCCGCTGTGCAGAACAACGATCCCGAAATGGTCACGGGTCAGCGCTTGCTGCTTCGCGAGCTTGCGGCACAAGAAGACGAAACGGCAACCAAGACACTGGTCGATCTCGCCAGTGATCCGCGCACCGCTCCTCCTCTCGTGACGGACGCTCGGTCTGCGCTCGCGGCCCGTCGCAATGGGGCGCGCTTCATGATCGAAGCGCTCGGACGTCACTACGACTTTCTCAAAGACGTCTTGCGCTCGCCACCCGTCGGCCCGATCGCTCAGGCGCTTGCTGCGATGAAAGACAAGAGCGCCGCGCCTCTGCTTGCCGCTCACTTGCTCGATCCCTCGGACAGCGACGACGACATCAAACAGGCGGCCGCAGCACTCGTCGAAGTCGGCGATGTTGCGCAAGTGCCAGTGCTCAAGGAGTTCTTTGGTCTCTACCGATCGAGCGCAGAAAATGACGAGGTTGCGCAAGCCGCCGTCAGCGCGGGCCATGCGCTGCTTCGTTACGGAGGCGCAGAAGGTCGCAAGATCGTCGACGCTGCGCTCGCGGATCCGATGACGAACGCCACGGTCAAGCCGCGGCTCGCCGGCATCGAACAATCACTCGATGCAGAGAAGTCGTTGCAGGCTGACAAAGCCAAGACGGACGCGAAAGACAAAGACAAGCCCAAGCCGAAGAAGTAGTTCGGCTTTGGTCAGCTAATTGCGGGCGCCGTCGACGAGATCCATCTCAGCTTCGCGCGCAAACAAACAGCATTCGCTTCCAGCTGGGAAATCACGGCATGCGCTGGGCCTGAGCGTGTAGATCGCACACTTGTTGTCGCTTGCGAGTTGCTTGCAGTCGCCGCTCTTGAGAAGGCGCAGCACCAGCTTGCCGTCGCGTCGACGACGAGACCAGGGCATGCGCGACAGTTCTGCGCGTCCGCCGCCCGCGAAGCGTTTGATGTCCGTGCGCTCGAGGATGACTTCGTTGCTT
>JAYVXK010000189.1:0-7972 GCA_043785265.1 Myxococcales bacterium
TAAAATGGCGGCTTCTGGCGTACTTCGTGATTGAAACGACGCGACCGGATGGTCCAAACCAGCCAATTTCCCTAGCGCGCTCTCAGAAATCACATTGACCACTCCTGCGAGGCGCTCGGCCGCTTGCGGCGATTTGTCTCCAAATGCCCCAAAAACAGCCACTGTGACGTCCAAGCTGCCTTTGCCGTCTCCATCGGCGGCAACCCCCACGGCAGTCGCCGCGCGCAGCAAGCCGCCCATCGCGCTTTGCCACTCGCCTTCGAAGGGACCTGGGAAAAAAACTCGAAGCGGCGCTGGGCCGAGCGTGCGCGCCACTGTGTCGAGCGGTGGAGCCGCGAGGGCTGGCTTCGCTTTCGCCAACTTCTTCTGCGCGAACAGCACAGACGCTCTCAGCGGTCCGATGGTGGCGACGAGCGTTCCCTCGATGGGTGGGTCGTCGATCTCCCATGCGCAGGCCTGTCGACCCAACACGGCGAGCTCTTCGTGTTGGTTGCGACCTCCTACGTTGTTGGTCTGCGCCCAGACGCGCGTGATGGTCGTGAGCGGCCCACCTGGGTGATCGACTGCGCGCCCGTCGATGCCGAGCGAGTGTTCCCCAAACGCCTGCTCCATTCTCGGTGGATCCATCGGTCCTGCCGCGAGCACCAGAGTCGCGCGCGAGTAGGTCGCGACCACGACCTCATCGAGCAGTCGCGGGTCTGCGGTTCCGTGACGGGTCGCAAACACGAGTATCTCGTCTTGGGGCAGCAGTGCATCGAGCGCCGATCGCAGGTCCGCATGTGCATAGAGGTTCTTCGGTTGCACGACGACCAAGGTTTCCAATCCCGCTGCCGGGGCGAGGTCGACCACGGGCACGATGGCCAAAGGGGTCTCTGGTGTCGCTGGCTTGGGAGGCGAACCGCCACACCCTGCTAGCGCGAGTGCGATTGCCAACGAGTGACGAGTCAACCAACGACCTTCACATACGCAAAGCGCCTATTTTTCGAGCCAACGCGAAGCAAGTAGCGACTTCCTTTTGCCAATTGCAATTGACCATCACGTATTTGCTTTTGATCGAGTTCCACTCCGCCTTGCTCGACCATGCGCTTGCCTTCACCGGTGGACTTCACCAGGCCCGCCGCGCTCAATGCCTTGGCGATCCAGAGAGTGTCGCCTTCGGTTTTGACTTCGTGCTCGGGCACGTCTGCGGGCACCTCGTCGGTCGTGTAGGTGCTCGCGAACTCGGTCCCTGCACGCGCGGCGTCCTCTGGAGTGTGAAAGCGCGAGATGATCTCGCGAGCGAAGCGCTCTTTGTAGGGTCGCGCGTCTCCCCCCTTGGCCGCGCATTCGGTCTTCATGTCTGTGATCGCAAGCGACGTCTCGGTCGAGAGCAACTCGAAATACCGCCAGATGACCTTGTCCTCGATCTGCATGCACTTGCGAAACATCACGGCCGGCGGCTCTTGGAGCGCGATGTAGTTGTTCGCGCTCTTGCTCATTTTTTTTCCGACGACGACACCGTTCTCGAACTTCGCGTCGGTGCCTTCGAGCAACGGACACGTGAGCACGCACTGTCCGCGTTGGCCGTAGCGCGGCTGGATGTCGCGCCCCACGAGCAGGTTGAAGAGTTGGTCGGTGCCGCCGAGTTCGACGTCCGACTCGAGCGCGACCGAGTCGTAGCCCTGCAACAGCGGATAGAGAAACTCGTGCATGTGGATCGCACGATGCTCCGAGAAACGAGCCGCAAAATCGCTGCGTTCGAGCATGCGCGAGACGGTCATCTTTGCCATGAGCTCGACGAAATCACTGGCGCTCAACCGATCGAGCCACTCGGAGTTGTAACGAATCTCTGTCGTCTTCAGATCGAGGATGCGCCCAGCTTGGTCGGTATAAGTCTTCGCCGCAGCACGGACTTCTTCGCGCTCGAGTCGCGGCCGCGATTCATTGGCACCCGACGGATCGCCGACCATCGCGGTGAACTCGCCCACGAGCAAGATCGCCGTGTGACCGAGTCGCTGAAACTGCGCGAGCTTCTCGAGCAGCACAGCGTGACCGATGTGCAAGTCTGGGCGTGTCGGATCGAAGCCTGCTTTCACGCGCAACGGCTTGCCGGTCTCGCGCGACTTGGTCAGACGTTCTTCGAGTTCTGCGCGGACCACGACGTCCACCGCTCCGCGCGTGAGGATGTCGAGTTGCTCGTTGACCGGAGGAAACGTTGTCATCGCAAGGCCTATCTACTCCAAACACGCCCGAGTACGGACCGAAACGGCCAGACCGTGTAGGATGCCGCGCCATGCGCCTTCTCGGTTTGCTCGCCAGTGTCACGGTCGCTCTTCCGCTCATGTCGTTTGCGTGCGGAGGCGGCTCGAAACCCGCCACGGATCCGACATCGTCCGCGTCGGGATCTTCGTCGGCACCGCCTCTCTCGTCTGCTGGAGGAGACCCGCTGGACGGAGCGCTCGCGCAACTCGCGCTGCGCATCGCGCCAGGCATGATGGCAGAAGGGCCTGCGTCGAAGACCACGGTCGCGCTGCAAGCGCATTCGCAGATGCCTCTCAATCTGCAACCCGGCAAGTGCTACGCGGTCATCGGCATGGGGCCCGCCGGAACTGATCTCGACTTCACTCTTTCGATGGGTGGTCAGCCCATTGGACAAGACGCAGAGAGAGACAACACAGCGTCTCTCGGCACTGGGATGACGCCGCTTTGTCCGCCGCAACCCACGCAACTGGGACTCGACATCAGTCTCAAGAATGCAGGCGGCGTGATCGGCGTTCAGCTCTATTCCAGGCCTGCGCCGATGATGGCGCCGACGGCCACAGCGACTGTCGATGCGCCGACGCTCGATCCTACCAATGCGATGCTGACGACCGAAGCGACCAAGCTCGCAAAAGGGATGGTCGCTGAGGGACCTCCGACCAAAGGCATCGTGCAAGAGGGCACGAAGCTCGAAGCAGTGACGACTCTGCAACCAGGCCGCTGCTATTCGATCATCGCCGTGTCGCCCCAAGGGAGTGTCTCGTCGCTCGACATGGAACTGATGATGGCTCCATTTTTCACGCTGTCGGCTGGCAAGAACTCGAAGACTGGCAACGTGGCGCTCATCGGTGGCGCGAGCAATCCGTTGTGTCCGATGGCGCTCTTGCCCATTCCGTATCGCATCGACGTGACCGCGAAAAAAGGATCCGGTCCTGTCGCGGTGCAGGTGCTCTCACGCTCGAAGTGAGTCGCCAGTCTCAGTGCAGCTTCGCCCAGGCAAGCACGCAGACCGTGGCGACGACGACGAGCGCGATGAGCATCCATGGGCGTGACGCGCTCGGAGCTTGGACAGACTTGGACTTTCGTTCTGCTCGGGGAGGGACGGGCGTCTCCACGACCTCTGCGCTGGCGGCTTTTGGCGGCTCTGATGCCGATCGCGTGTTGATCCGCTCTGGCAGTTCGAGCGCGTCGAAGTCCGTCTTCGGTGGCATCGTGTCGTCGACATCCATGCCCGAAAAAGACGCCGCCATCTTGCGGACGTCGCACGCTTCTTCGAGTGTGTCGGCCATTTCTTTTGCGGTCTGAAAGCGATCCTCGCGGGACTTTTCCAGACTCTTTTTCATCCAACTCACGACCGCTGGCGGCAAGTCCTTGCGTAGGTTGCTCGGCTCGCGCGGCGCTTTGGTGGTGATCGAGACGATGATCTCGCCGACCGTGTCGCTCTCGTCGTATGGCAGTTGACCCGTCAAGCACTTGAACGCGACGACCGCGAGCGAGTAGAGATCGCTGCGTCCGTCGAGGTCGCGTTTGCCGAGCGCTTGCTCCGGACTCATGAACATCGGTGTTCCAATGAGCTGACCGGTCATGGTCAGGTTGCCATGATCACTGATGGCCGGATCGGTGCGCGCGATTCCAAAGTCGAGCAGCTTGGCGACGTAGCCCTCGTGGCCGTCTGCGAGAAATACGTTTTCGGGCTTCAAATCACGGTGGATGACGCCTGTCGCGTGTGCGGCCGTCAGACCTTTGCACGCCTCGCCGATGATCTTTCGGAAGTCGGCGAGTGGCAGCGGACCTTCTCGTTGGAGTCGTTGCTCGAGTTCTTCGCCCTTGAGCAGTTCCATCGCCAGATAGGGCCGACCCGCTTGGTCCTTGCCGTAATCGAGGATCTTGACGATGTGCGGACTCGTAATGGCGGCTGCTGCTTTCGCCTCTTGATCGAAGCGCTTGAGGGCAGAAGCATCGCCAGCGTTGGCTGCTGCATCCATGAACTTCAGCGCGAGATCGATGTTGAGGGTGAGATGCCGAGCGAGCCAGACACTGCCCATGCCGCCCTGTCCGAGGATCGAGACCAGACGAAAGCGACCGGCGATGACTTGTCCCGTTGCGCGATCGACGGCCATCCGAGGGCGAGCAAACCACAATCACGCGCGGCCTGAAAGGCGCACGTCACAGAGTGTCTGCAGGCGCTCTACAGTTTGGTCCCTGGCCTCATGCACGTTCGAGCGTGCGGATCACAAATCGACGCCCTTGCGATCGATCACATCGAGCAGTCCGTCGAACGCGTCACGCATGGCCCACGCTTGGTCCGCGCTGGTGCCTTTGATGTGGGCTTTTTTTCGGCCGTCTTCGAGCGCCTTCATGGGTCCCTTGCACGAATTGGGGAGTTTCTTTTCGATGTCTTGCGCCGCGGTGTCGTACGTCATGTAGCAGCCGAGAAAGTCGCCGCCGTTGTATGCGGGCGCGCCCACGTCGATCGCGTCGCCAATGCGATTTTCGACCATCTTGAGATCGCCTGTCGAGCAACCATCCAGCAGCTTCACGTCGTGCACAGGCACGTCACGATGCGGTGGTGGAAGATTGGGTGCCATTCCGCCGCCTGTCGTCGGATCGTCCGTCGTGTCGGTGGTGTCGTCGTAGCCGTAGCCGCCACCACCGCCGCCACCGCTCGCGTATGCGGGAGCAGCGCTCTGATGACGAAGCATGCCAAAAATGAAGATGCCGCCGATCATGAAGACGAACAGCAACCCCATCGCGAGACCGACCCACGCCAGCGGATGGACACCGCTCGATCGAGGCGGTGGGTAGTAACCAAACTGTTGTTGTGGATATCCAGGCGGAGGCGGATAGCCCTGACCGTACCCAGGCCCGTAGCCAGGCGGAGGCTGCTGTGGCGGCGGCGGATATTGCGGGGGCGGTCGGTAGCCATAGGGAGGCTGCATGGGGGTTCACCAAAGCGTCAACCCCGACGAGCACAACGTCAAGGCGCGCAGAGAAAAAAGCCTACGTGGGCATCTTGCCGAACAACAAGCGCGTTGTGACGGCCACCAGCATCAACTTGCACGACAGAACGAAGAAACCCGGCAAATCGCCGTTTTCCCAGGGGCTCATGATCCAGAGCGTTTCAGCCAGAAAAGGGCCCACCAATGCGATCCAAAACCCGCGAACGCCGATGGGCATCAGCCGCCAGTTTCGCTTCTGGAGCCACACGTCTGCGATCAGACTTGCCACACCGAGGCCAAAACCAAGGCCAGTCGCGACGCTCATGTCTCGCAGCCAGCCCGAAAAGCCGCCGTCTCCCCACTCGAGGAAAAAGAGCGTCGTCACCAGCCACATGCCGATGATCGAACCGGCCATTGTGGGGACGAACCAGTCACGAACCCGATGAAGGCGCATCGGCTGATCTCTACGCACCCTCGAAGTCAGCTCTTCCCTGCGCTGGAATTCGCCGACCGAGACATTTCTTCGTCCCAATCGTTGTAGACGATGATTGCCGAGAAACCCTCGTCATAGTAGCTAGCCCGCCACTGATTGGCCGTCTGATCCGCGCTGTCGCGCTCCCCAAACACCATGCTCGTCGAAGCCAAGAATCTTCCCAATCACGTCGGCATCATCATGGACGGCAATGGCCGTTGGGCTCAGTTGCGCGGCTCGGCCCGTGTGCTCGGTCATCGCGAAGGTAGCAAGGCAGTGCGCCGCACCGTGCGTGCCGCGCGTCGACTCGGTCTGCGAGCGCTGACGCTCTATGCCTTCAGCGAGCAGAATTGGGCGCGTCCTGGCGACGAGGTCGACGCGCTCATGGAGCTCTTGCGCGAATTTCTGACGGTCGAGCGTGACGAAATTCTCGACAACGGCATTCGTCTTTCTGCCATCGGCAATCTCGGGCGACTGCCTCATCTCGTGCGCGCGGTGCTCGATCCGTTGCGTCGCGAGAGTGAGCACAACGATCAGATGACCCTCACACTCGCGCTGTCGTATGGCGGTCGCGAAGAGATCGCCACTGCCGCGCGGGAACTCGCGAGACAGGTCGCGGCGGGCAAGATTCGGCCAGAAGACGTGACCGAAGACGCGCTGCACGAGCTCATGCCGAGCTTGGCGGTCGGTGATCCCGATCTCGTCATTCGCACGGGCGGCGAGCGTCGCATCTCGAATTTTTTGCTCTATGGTCTGGCCTACGCCGAGCTCCACTTCGCGGACGTCCTCTGGCCCGACTTTGGTGGCGCTCACTTGCACGAAGCGATCGCGAGTTATCAGCAGCGAGAGCGTCGATTTGGCCATGTCGGCAAGGGCGTTGCGCCGCTGCAGACCGGCGCGACAGTCACGCGGATCGCCATCTAAAATAGTTTTTGGCGATGACCGAGAAGAAGCCCGCGAGCAATTTGACGGTGCGTGTCGCCACGGCGCTCGTGGCTGTTCCGCTCATCTTGCTGCTCCTCTATCGGGGGCCCGCGTGGGGTTTCTACTTGCTCGCTCTGCCGGCGTCTCTCATCGGAGCGAGCGAATTTTTTGCGATGACTCACGCAAAAGACCGTATTTCGCAGGCGATCGGCGTTCTGCTCACCGCCAGCGTGTCTGCGTCGCTCTACTTTTTTTCGCACACCGATCCGCGCGTGACCATGACGGTGATCGCCGTCGTCGCCGTGGTCGGACCGCTCGTGACACTCATTCGACTTGGCAACATCGACTCAGCCGCATTGCGCGCAACTGCGATGGGCATAGGCCCCATGTTCATTGGCGTCCCTCTCACGTTGCTCGCGATCTTTCGGCGTGACGTTTCCAATGGGGATGGTCCCAGTTACGTCGTGATGACCCTCATGTTCGCGTGGTTCAGCGACACAGGCGGCTATTTCGCGGGTCGCTTTTTCGGCAAACACAAACTCTACGAAGCCGTCTCGCCCAAGAAAACAGTCGAAGGCGCGTTCGGCGGCCTGGCGGGCTCTGCGCTTGGAGCCACCATCGCGCACTTCTGGTTTCTCCCGAGCATCCCCTTGTCTCATGCGTTACCGCTCGCGATTGTTGCGGGCGCTTTCGGTCAAGCAGGCGATTTGGGGGAGTCTCTGATCAAGCGAAGTGTGGGCGTAAAAGACTCCGGTCAAATCGTTCCTGGACACGGCGGCATCCTCGATCGGGTGGACGCGCTGCTGCTGAGCAGCACGATCGTTTATCTCTACACGATCTGGATTCGGTAAATTTCGAGGCCACGAGCTGTCGAGACCTGTCGACATGGGCGTGATTTCCTGCATATTGGCGCCCATGCAAACGGCTGGCAGGATCAAACTCGCTCTTACGCTGCTCGACACGCACAAAAAGAAATATGGCGTGAAGGCTCCCAAACGACTCGTCGAGTTCTTCGAGAGCGGTGAGGCGTTCACTTTCGAAGAGAAGTGCTTGCCCAAAGGCACCAAGGTGCCGAACTTCGACGCAGGCTCTTTCCGCCTCGCGGTCATCCCTCCCTCGTGGGAAGCGATGTCGACCGTCGGCGGTCTCGATGACGCAGTCGTCGGTCCTGAGGGTGATTGGGAATGGGCGAAGGACTACCTGCCGATTTTTCAGGCCGAGCAGAGCCGCTACTTGGTGGTGCGCCTCGCCGACCCCAAGTGCGCTGTGGGTTGGTTCGAGGAAGAAGCCTGGGACGAAGACACCAAGGGCTACAAGCATGGTGTGTGGCCCATGGCGAAGACACTCGACGAATTTTTGAAGACACTCGTCACTCTCAAAAAAGCAGACTTCGAAACCG
>JAYVXK010000190.1:0-7969 GCA_043785265.1 Myxococcales bacterium
GCGGTGTGTCGCGCGCCGAGCGGCGTGCCGCTGTTTTCCAAAGTGATGATCATCATGATGGAGAACACCACGCTTGCCTCACTCGACACCGAGATGAAAGGCACGGGCGCACCCAACCTCGCTGCGATGAAAGCCAAGTATGCTCTCGGCACCGACTACCATGGCGTCGCGCACCCAAGCTTGCCCAACTACATCGCGCTGACCTCGGGTGACACTCAAGGGATTGCCTGCGATTGCAAACCCGAACCCAATCAGGGCACGTGCGGCGGATTCTCGTGCAGCCTCGTCACGGGCAACTGCTCGTGCAACCAAGCGGTCGCTCACCTCGGCGATCAGATGGAGACCGCAAAACGCTCGTGGAGTGTGTACGCCGAGAGCATGGGCACACCCTGCAATCTCGCAGACGGCAACAACTACGTCGTGAAGCACGTTCCGTTTCTCTACTACGACAACGTCCGCACGGACGCGACGCGCTGCGCCGCTCACGACGTCGATCTCACCAAGTTCGACGGCAACACCGCAGCGGCTGATTACAGCCTGATCGTGCCCAATCTCGTGCACGACATGCACGGCACTGGCTTCCTCCAAAACACGACCGACATCAAAAACGGCGACGCGTGGGTTGGACCCGAAGTCGACTCGATCATGAAGTCCACAGCCTATACCTCTGGCGGACTGCTCGTCGTCGTGTGGGACGAAGACGATCAGTCGGGCGGCTTTGGCGGCTCGGACGATCCCATCGCGATCTTCGTGATGAGCCCGTATGCAAAGAGCGGCGGATACCTAAGCAGCGTGAAGGCAGACCACTACTCGTTGCTCGCGACAGTGGAAGATGGCCTCGGGTTGCCAAGGATTGCCAAGGCTGCGAAGGCCACGCCACTGACGGACTACTTCCCCGCGAAGTAGCCGGTCGCTTCTATCGACCGGAAGTATCCGACGCCCAGAGTGGGGCGTTGCCAGAATAGACGACCAGGTTGCCATCGCCTTGTACCGCGAGCGATGCACCAGGATGGTTCTCCGTCGTCGTCGACCAGAGGGCGCCGCCCTTCTCGTTGTACAAGACGAAGTTGCCGTCGCCTTGCATCACGGCCGCGTAT
Organism: Myxococcales bacterium; assembly: GCA_043785265.1. Classification (GTDB taxonomy): domain Bacteria; phylum Myxococcota_A; class Polyangia; order Polyangiales; family Polyangiaceae; genus JANYHY01. The sequence continues at coordinate 1,098 of JAYVXK010000190.1, forward strand.
CCAGTCGTGCCTGCGGTGCCGGTCGCCCAGATGGCCTTCCCATCATGGTAGTAGACGAGATTGCCATCGGTCTGCATCGCGAGCACATGATGCCCATCGCAGGACGCCAGGTCTTCGCCCGCAGCGAGTCCATGATCTGGCGTGATTTGGCCGCATGCAGTGGGTTTGGCGGGAGCGGGCATGATCGAAGTACCGCTGTCCCAGAGAGCCACATGGGAAGGTGAGTAGACGACGAGATTGCCGTCGGTCTGCAGCGCGAGGGTAGACCCGCCGTGACCGTTCGTGTCGCTCGCCCAGAGTGGATCACTATGTTTGCCATACAGAACGAAGTTGCCATCGGTCTGCATGATCGCGGCGTAGCCGTCGCTCCCGTACGTGTTGGTGGACCAGAGCGCGCGGCCGAGTCCGTAGAGGACGAGATTGCCATCGGTTTGCATCGCGAGAGCGAAGCGTCCGTCGCAGGACGAATAGCTCTCACCGCTGACGAGTCCTTCACCAGGCTTGATGTCTCCGCAGCCCTTGGGCGCAGCGGGTTTAGCCGTGGGTGGGCCGAGAGGAACCGTCGCGCCTGCGAGTGCCTTGAGTTGTGCGATCGATCCATTGAACACGTCGTGGTCGAGCGCGCCGTTGCCGTCGCTGTACTGCCACATCAACCAGTTCGACCAGCCTGGCGGCAACGAGGGACACGAGGGACCATAAGCGGCAATCCAAATCGGATATTTGCCAAACGAAGTATCACCGACATTGTCCTGCCAGAAGTACGAACCCGTGTAGATGATGGGACGACGACCCGTGCCCGCCTCCACGATCTGCAGCCACTGGCGGACCTTTTGCGCGATGACCCAGCCTGGTTGACCACCGGTCGCTTCGACGTCAATCATCGCGGGAAGATCGCCAATGCCAAGTTTGCCAACCTTCTGAATCATGAGGTTGGCTTGCGCAGTGGCGTCTTCGTTGGGACGGAAGAACTGATAGGCGCCGCGGAGCACGCCTGCGCTCTTCATGTTCGACCAGTTGCCGTTGAAGTCGGGGTCGATGTACCCAGTGCCATCACTGATGCGCGCGTACCCGAAGGCGACTCCTTTGCCTTGCCAGTTGAAGTTGCCTTGGTACACGGACACGTCGTAACCCTGCACGGGTCCGTTGGTTGACGCACCGCACACTTTGGTGACGGCTTCGTCGGTGCTGCCGACGTCCGCTGGAGCAGCGCTGCATGCTGCGAGACCGAGGGCGACAAGAGCGGTGGTGGCGAGGAGGGCTAGGCGCATGCTCACCATCAGTGCGACTTGCGTACCAAACGCGCCTGATGACGAAAGCGGCTAAATTGAGGTCGTCGAGACGAGTAATGGATCAATTGTCGTCCGAAGTCTCGATCCATACACGAAGGGCCCAGGCGCGACCGGTTGCGTCCATCCCCGCGGTGGCTCGCGAGACGTCACGCGTGGCGTCACGTGATGCTTGGGGCGCGACGCGCATGGCGAGTGCTATCGTCATGACATGCGCTGGGTACCTCTTGGAGGAGTCGTCTGTACGATCTTGGCCGCGTGTTCTGTGACAGTTAACGGTGTTCCACCACCTGTGATCGATCAAGACGCAGGAGACAATGACGCAGGAGCAGACGCCGCAGCCGATGTCGCAGCCGATGTGGCTCCAGTTTATCCGGCGTTCATCCCCGAGATGCCCAAGATCATCGACCAGGGCGGCGCAAAGCTCACCGCACCCAAGATCGTCACCGTGACATGGAACGTCGATCCGAACGCTGCGACCTATGAGGCTTTTGGTGACGCGATCGGACCATCCAATTATTGGAAGGACGCGACCAAAGAATATGGCATCGGCGCGGCGACCAACGTCAATGTTCGCATCAAGACTGCGCCACCCGCTTCGATGACCGATGTCGACCTCGACAACTTGGTGTCCGCTCAAGTCGCGGCAGCGCCGGGCAACGGTTGGCCGGTCGCAGACGACCAGACGCTGTTCATCTTTTACGTGCCCGGCACCACCGCGTTTTTGGTCCAAGGGAAAGACGCTTGCTTGACGACCTCCGGTTTCCACGACGAAACAACGACGGCTCAAAACAGCCACGTCGTGTACGCCGCCGTACTGCAGACATGCCATGACGTTCAGCCAGTCATCGAGTTCTCGACCGAGACCGCCTCTCACGAACTCATCGAAGAGGTGACAGACCCGCACATTCAAACCGATCTCGCGTGGACCGGCTTCGACGCCGATCACTATGCTTGGGAGCTGTACGTCGGTCGGCAAGACGAAGTGGGCGACGCCTGCCAAGACATGGACGACGTCTACTACACGGAGGCGAGTCCGCTTGCGTATCGCGTCCAACGCGCATGGTCGAATGCAGCAGCGCGCGCAGGTCATCATCCGTGCAAGCCGGCACCGACGCCGGTTTACTTCAACGGCACGCCATTGGATGTCGAGCCGGTCACTTTTTCACTCAGCACCGGCAAGAAGATCACGACGAAGGGATACGGCATTGCATTGGGGCAAACGCGCACGCTTCGTGTCGGCCTCTACACCGATGCGCCGACCGATCCGTGGACTGTCAATGTGGTCGAAGGCGATGGATTCACTCCAGCCAAGCCCGCGCGGTTGACGATCGTCACCAAGACGAAAAAAGGCAACAACGGCGACATCATCTTGGTGGATGTCACGCTCAACTCGATCGGCAAACAGACCGGCGTGCTCGCCACCATCGTCTCGACGCGCGGCGCGGAGACGCGAGGGATGCCGCTGCTCATTGCAGCGAAGTGACCTCTTCGGCAGAAGTCTCGTTGGGGCTGGTGTGACCCAGCGCGGCTGAAATTTGCCTGCGTACGCGATTGGAGAGCGTGGCCGCGTCCATCGGCGTGCCGCGTGTTTCGATCGGCGTCAAGATGCGAGCAGTGGCGGTGGCCTTGCCGAACCACTTCGACCCCTTGGGTCGGCATGCGCGTGTGCCGCTGACTGCGATGGGTAGTACGGGTGCTCCGACAGAGAGAGCGAGTTCGAACGCACCACGCTTGAACGGCAAGAGGCCACCGTCAGGAGATCGCGTCCCTTCAGGGAAGATCATCACACTCATGCCTGCTTCGAGTGTGCTCCGACAGTCGTTCATCATGTTCTTGACGCTGTCGCGATCTCCGCGCTTCAGAGAGATGTCGCCGCTGTATTTCATCAACGATCCGATGACGGGGATCTTGAAGAGTTCTTCTTTTGCGATCCAACGCATGTCCCAAGGCAAAAAGGACAAGAGGAAGGGATCCGCAGTGGACTCGTGGTTGGAGACGACGACATAGCCGCGACGATCGATGTCAGCGGGTGCGTTGCCGCTGACGGAGAAGTCCCACAATGGAGAGAGCCGCGTGGTCGTGCGGCCGAAGCGGCGCATCCAGCGACCAGGCACGCGCTGCGTAGGATCGCCACGGTGCGAGTGCCACGCCACGGCCATCACGGGCAAGAACGCGAGCGCGCACGCGCCGAACTCGGCATACGTGTAAATTCCCAAAATCGGGTGAGCCACGCCAACAGGCTAGACCCAGCACAAACAAGCGCCCGTCACGTTTCAGTCAGTTTGTTGGCGCCATCGACCCTGCTCGAGGCGCAAGCTTTTCGCTGTCCCTCGCATCGGCTCGCGTATCGTTGCCCGTTCAACAGGGAGTCACAATCATGGGCAATGGATTCGTTCACATCGAGCTGACCACCGGCGACGTCGGCAAGGCAAAGAAGTTCTACAAAAGTCTGTTCGACTGGAAGTTCAGCGACATCCCCAACATGGGCTACACCATCATCGACGCTGGCAAGAAGACCATCGGCGGCGGCATGCAAAAACCGCCGATGCCAGGCGCACCGCATGCGTGGCTTCCTTATGTGGAAGTCTCGGATGTGAAGAAGACACTCGCGAAGGCAAAGAAGGGCGGCGCCACCATCGTCCTCGACTACCAAGCGATTGGCGCGATGGGCGCGATGGGCGTCTTCCTTGATCCGAGCGGCTCGGCCCTCGGCGTCTGGGAGCCAGCGAAGAAGAAGGCACCTAAGAAGCGCGCAAAGAAGACAGCCAAGAAGAAGAAGTAGCGGCCTCGCGCGAAGAGGCTGCTGCCTAGAGATCCATCGCGGATCCCCGAGAAAGCAGCCTCTCCGTGTGCGTCCCCGTCCGCCGTCTCCGTCCGCCGTCTCCCGTCCCCGCGCCCGTTCCCGTCCCCGCGCCCGTCCCCGCTTCCGTTCCCTCGGGTTCCTCAAAGTTGCCACCCGTTTGATCGAAGACTTAGGATCCTTGCGAGGGTCAATGGGTCGTCGGATTGGTGTGGCGGGCGCACTGTTTGCGTTCTTGGTCATGCGCTCGGGCGCAGCGAACGCGTGGTACCTGCCTGAGCACGCGGAGATCACTCGCAAGGCACTCCAGTATGATGTGCCCGAGCCGCTTGCGCGCGAGATCATGAAGGTGGTCGCGATTGGTTACTCTGATGCCATCGGGCAACGGTTACCCTTTTGCACCGCTGACTTACCGCTCGACCAGTTGCCCACCGAGGGAATCGGAACCGGATCGCCAGCGGCGCTGTGCGTCCCTTATGACTCGCTTCCTGCGCTCGCGGGTGATCACGCCAACGACGTGCGCGACATGGTCTCCTTGATGACGGCGTTCACGCTGCGGTGTTTGGTACCCAATCATACGGTCGCGTCGATGGTGCTTGGGGCCGCCAAGGACGAGTGGGTGAGCTTTCGGCAGCATGCTCCTGTCGAGTTGCTGCGACACTTGGATGGTCATCCTGCGCCTGGAGGCGTGACCGAAAAGGTAGACGTCGGATCGTATGATCGCCGCAAATTCACGCGGGATCTCGACCTGCGTCTGCAGATTGTCGATCGCGAATACATCAATCGCGCGCAAGGGTCCAAGTCTCACTTTCAAGACGCAGCGACGAGTTTGAGTGTCTTGCTCAGGGCCGCAACGACGACAGGAGATCTCGACAACGCTCTCGGTCAAGCCATGGCGCATCACATCCGCTCGATCGAGATGGCGACACGAGCCCGTCATGATCACTCGCTCAGCGGAGATGCGCGTCGCACGGAGGCGCTGCTCGAACATGCGTTCGCTTTGCACTTCGTTCAAGATGCGTTTGCCGCGGGCCACATGGGGACCGAACATTCGCTCAACGATTCGCGCAGCCGACTTGGTCGTCATGACTTTCTCAACCGCAACGGGATCGGCGCGACTCGCGCGCTGGCATCGAAGAAGTGCGGCGCCTCTGCGCACGACGAGCCCGCAACCGGAGACTTGTCTACCTGTTGGCGCGCCCAAGGAGACGGATACTTGGATCTCGACAATCTAAGGTATGTCGAAGAGGCAACCGCTCGAGTCCAAGTGGAGTTCGCCTTCGCGCTCGCCGACGATCCCGAGGCCATCGTGTCCGAGTTGATGACGACCCAACCGTGCGCCGCGTGGCAACACTCAGTGACCAAGCATCCGAACCCGAAGTCGTGTGCCGATTCTTATGCGGAGCCTATTGTGTCGGCCGATCCACCGTCGACGTGCGATGCGTGGCGTGTCGCAAAACTGCTCGATCCTTCTCCCGAGTGGACGCTCTCCGCCGATCGTACGTCTCTCCACAAGATCTCCGCGGCGGGCGCAGACAATCTCTTGGCCTGCGTCGTCGTCGCCTTAGGGACCATCGAAAAGAACAATGCCTATGCTCCCTCTTCGCCACCACCGTCTGCGGGGGCGCCTACCGCTGCGCAACCAGGAAGACTGACATCCCTGGCTTTGGGATCGCCGCTCGATCCGTGTCAACCATGTTCCGCGGGTGGATGTACTTCTTCCGAAACCATGAGCGTGGCTTGCACGGCGACAGACGAGCAACCACCCATGCAGACTCGTCATGGAGATCCAGACGTGACTCTGTGGCGTCCGCTTCTCACCTCGTGGCCGACCACGCAAGCAGACGTGTCGACTCTCGAGGGACAACGCGATGCGTTTGGACAGGGTCTCTCTAGTCAGATCGCGTGGGGAGTGCTCACGCATGCGGGTCTCGATTCGTCCTCGCCGGCGGCGCTTGCGCTCGAGTTCGGAGTCGGCATGTCGTATCGACTCGATGGCATACTCGCGGGCCGCATCAATCGTCCGTTCGCAGAACTGAACATCGGAATGTCTCCCATGGCGCTCTCGGGGTTGGACACACGATTCGCTCTGATCACCTACGCAGAAGCCCGGATTCCTCTGCCTGCCCTTCTGACGATCGGTATCGCTTGGCTCACGAAATCGAGCGCGATCGCAGACGACCTCGACATTCCCGCGGGCATCGGACCCTACGGAGTTCGCTTCTATGGGGTCGTCACTCCTGCAGACCGCACCTTCTTTGCAGGCTGGGATGTCGAGCTCGCGTATGTGTCTCTCACGCGCGCCTTCCGGGTTCGCACTGCGTCCGTCAGCAGTCCCACGGAGACCGAGTTGCGTCTGCGAGGCGGCAAGTTTGATCTGATGGGGATCGGTCGCAACGGTCCTCACGACGTGCCCTGGTCCTTGTCACTCGAGTTGTCCGGTGGCTGGGCTTGGTTTCTCTAGGTCGTCCGACCCGTGTAGAGGTAGTTCACATAGGCGATCGCGATCAGCAGCGCGCCCGCGCCGATCATTCGGTAGAGCAACCCTGCGGCGTCCGAGGAGGAGCCACCATGTTCGCGTGTTCGCCAATGAGACATCCATCGATCTGCAAATAGGAAGGTGGGTAGTCCGATCAAGCAGACTCGTGGATACACGCCAAGCGCAATGACGATGGCGACTCCGACGATCGTGATGCGCACGCATGCATGACCAACCCGCAAACACGCCGCCGATCCGTGCGTCACCACGAGAGTGCGGTATCCACGCCGCGCGTCGTCGTCGC
>JAYVXK010000191.1:0-7966 GCA_043785265.1 Myxococcales bacterium
CTCCTGCGCAGGAATGCGGGAGTCAGCTGGGAGTGAGTGGACGACTCTAACACCTCAACGCTCCACGGGCCTTGCGGCTGCGTGGTACGAGTTGCCAAATGAACCCGCTAACCCTTATGGGGAGTCAGGCGTTCTTTACCGCTTTCGAGCGGGTGAGAACTTCCTGTCGGTACGGTCAGTGCGGCTGTTGTCTCGTCTTGAGGTGGGTTTTTGGGCTCGCAGCGGGTGCGGTAGCTCGGCAACCGAATTTTGGGGTGCTGCGTTAACAATAGCTCGAACGTGCCGGGGCTTTTCTGCGTCCTTCTCCCTCTCATTTTCGTTTTGCCTCCCGGGCCGGCGAAGACTCCAACTTGTGTTTTTCAGCTCCGGGAAAAGCTGAAGGACACGCACCCCTCCATCCGCCGCTCGCATTCGCGCCAGCTTATCTGAAGGGCATTGGTCCCCGTCTCCGCTCCCGTCCGTCCGCCGTCCCCGTCACCACTTCCCCTTGCGTTTGCTCTCCTCCACTCTTCCCAATTCGAGTTCTGAATTCGCCAATCGCGAGGCGACCTCGAACACCGCACACGACGCGTGTGCCATCGCCTGAGGGTCCGCGATCTCCGGAACGTCTGCTGCCGTGTGATGGAAGTCGAAGTAGGTCGTCGCGTCTTGCAGGACGTCGATGATCGGGACTCCGAGTGCGCGCAGAGGGCCAACATCCGCTCCGCCGTCTGCGTCGGTCGTCATGACGTCGACCGTCGGAATGCCTGAAAACACGGCTCGCGCTGCGTCGGTCTTCTCTGGAGCCGCGAGCACGCGAATGGCATACGCCGAGCCGGCGCCGTGATCGGATTCGAGCGCGGCGATGTGCTGATTCAACTCGGCTTCATGGGCTTTGGCATACGCACGTGCGCCCGCGCCGCTGTTCTCCTCGGCCGCGAAGAACACCACCCGCACGGTGCGCTTGGGCACGCCGGTCGCCATCACTCCGCGCGCCGCCGACAATACGATGCCGATGCCCGCGCCATCGTCGATCGCGCCGCGGCCGAGGTCCCATGAATCCAAGTGAGCGCCGAGCAACACGATGCCTGGACCACTGCCCACGACTTCCCCCAGCACGTTGAACGTATGGGCATCAGGCAACTTGCGTGTCTGCACCTCCAGATGCATTTTTGCGTGCGGATTTTTCTCGAGTGTTCGCGTGAGCAGATCGGAGTCGTTGGTGGACAGTGCTGCCGCTGCGATGGGCGTGACGCCGTCTTCGTACTTGGTTGCGCCCGTGTGCGGATTGCGAGACTGGTCGGTGCCGATCGATCGGATCACGATGGCGAGAGCATTCTTGTGAGCGGCGATGTTCGGGCCCGCAAAGCGCAGGGCGACGCCGTCGCCGTAACCGTGTCCGTCTTTTGCGCGCACGATGGGCAGATCGACGAACGCGATTTTACCCTTTAAATCAGGCGCATTTTTGAGGTCGTCGAGCGAAGCGAAGCGCGCGACTTCGGCGGTGAGTCCGCCAATGGGAGTCGAGACACTGCCACCGAGCGCCGTGACTGTCAGAGCGATTACGGGATCTACCAGTGACGCAGACTCGGAGATCCTTTGCCACGCAGGAGCGACCACTGGCTCGGTGTGCACATTGGCCAACCCTGCAGTGGTCATGGCTCGTACTGCCCAGGCGACCGCACGTGGATCACCCGGACTACCTGCGAGGCGGGGCCCAGCCTCGTCCGAGAGTGACTGCATGGAGGGGAACGCAAACGCACCTGATGCGCATTGCAAGGTCGGCGCGATAGGTAGCGGCGGCGGCAATGTCGCGACGGGCTTTGTGTCGATCACCGGTGGAACGGCGACAGGCGTGACGACCTCGTGCGCGCAGGACAACACCAAGACAAGGAGAGCGCGGCGCATTCTATCGTCCGGTGAACTTGGCTTGGCGACGTTCGATGAAACTCATCATGCCTTCTCGCGCGTCGTCGCTGTTCATCAACTTCAAAAGCTCGGGCAAAAGAGCGCGAGCCGCGGCTTCTTCTGTCAACGCGCGACGAGCCGATGCGAGAGTGGCTTGGACGCCGAGGGGTGCTTGTGCAGCGATGGTCTCTGCGATGGCGATCGCGCGATCCAGCTGTTTTCCAGGGTCCACGACCTCTTGCACTAGACCAATGCGATGCGCCTCGTCTGCGCCAAACTCTTCGCCTGTCAGCAACCATCGCATGGCGTTTCCCCAGCCTGCTGCCTGCATGAAGCGGAAGGTTGCGCCACCGAATGGGAAGATACCTCTCTTGATTTCGATCTGCGCAAAACGTGTGTTCGAGGCCGCGATCACGATGTCCTGAGCCAGACAGAGTTCGATGCCCAGTGTCAGACACCGACCATGGACCGCGATGACGGTGGGCTTGCTGCGGACCTTCCCATGCACTCCCCAGGGATCGATCTCACCACCACCGAGCAACGTCTGTTGTCCTCCCATGATGAGCGGCGCGACATTCGCCAAGTCCAACCCAGCCGTGAAGTGTTCGCCATTGGCAAAGATGACTCCGCACCGGAGGTCCGCATCATTCTCGAGAACTCCAAACGCCTCACCCAGTCCCTTGAGCATGTCGGCGTCGAACGCGTTCATCTTCTTCGGCCGGTTGATGCCAATCAGGAGAAGGTGTCCGCGCTTCTCGGTGGTGATGGTGCGCTGATCGGGCAGAGGGCTGGTTTGGTCACTCATGGTCCGTCGGACATACCATGAGGAGCCTCGTGCTTCGCGCATCGAGTATGCTGAGGGCCGTGTATCTCGTCGCCCTCGCCGAACTCTCGGGCACGATCGAAGACGAAGCGACGCATCTCGCGGCAGACCTCGGCATCTCACTCTACGAAGCGCGCCTCTTGCTCTCAGGCGAGCGTCCCAAGATCGTGTTGAGGACTGCAGACGAGACGCACGCACGAGACCTGCTCGCCAAACTCCGCGCAAGACGTCACGGCGCGATCGCCTGCGATTCAAGGGCGATCGTCGCGATCGACGAGATGGTGCAGGTCGAACAATTTCAGCTGACCGACACGGCACTCGTGCTCGCAGACGGTGCCGAGTTTCTCTACGCAGACGTTCTGGCCCTCCTCCGAGCGGTGCGCACGGAGCACACGACGACCAAGACCAAAGTGACGGAGCGCAAGTTGGCGATGGGTCGCGCGATCGCGAGCGGTGGCCTGTTGCTCTCGAAGAAGACGACTCGCGAAGAGAGCAAAGCGGCAGAGCACCGAGAGCAAGTTCTGTTCGTCTTCCGCAAATCGGGAGGTGGCGCCTGCGTGGTCCGCGACAGCCACACGAGCTTCGAGGGTCTAGCCACGCGCATGGCACCCAGTGTCGCCGAGAACTTCGTTCGCCTCATCGCAGAGCTACGAGAGCGCGCGCCCGACGCAGTCTTCGACGATCGACTGATCCGCTTTCACGCAGCAGACGCGCAGTCGACCTCGCGACTCGATGAGCAAGTGCACTTGTTGGCGTTGGCGATCGCACGGCTGGGACGAGGACCGTATCGGTGAGATGGGGCCCCGTGCGGCCCGCTCGGCCGGGCGGGGCCCCATCTCGTGGATCGCTAGGTAGCGCAGGGACGGCGACGGCGACGGGAGCGGCGACGGTCCTTAGATCTTACGGATCGATCACCAAAGTACCGAACGCCTCCGGCACATGGAAATCAGGCTTTTTCGTGCGGGTTGGACTCCACGCCAAGTAACTGCGCTTCCCCTTCCCCTCCATGCGAAACAACCCAAGCGGTACCTTAGCTCCCGCCACGAGCGCGACACTTAGGTCCTTGCTCCCGATGCGAGACTCGATCACGGAGGTGTGCGCGGTTGCGTCTGTCTTGGTGGCGGTGACAATACCGCTCGACCAACTCGCATCGGTCTTTGCAGGAGTGGTCTCGCGGTCAATCGAGGTGTCCATGAAGTGACCGAGCGGACCGACCTCGATCTCGAAATACTTCTTGGGATGATCAGCCGATGGAGCGAAGAAGATCTCGTTGCAGTCTTCCTGGTAGAGAGTCGGCCGCTCTGTGGCGACAGGCACGCTCGCGTCCGCGTTGAGATTGGCGCCGTCGTTTTCGAACACCGTGTAGAGGGCGTCTTTGGACCACACGAAGCGCGCGTGCGTGACGATACCAGTCTTCTTTCCAGACCAATCGGCGTCCCATGTTGCTGGTGTGGCTCGTTTCCAGGCCGATTCGTCCATCTTCCCATCGAGGGTGACTGCGTCTGCGCCGAGAGACACTGCGTGGACTTCGGGTGTGCCGGTCGCGGTCGCGGGGCCGCCCGTATGGATCGAGAACGGTGCCATCGCGTCGAAGTCGACTCGTCTCGGTTTGCCGAGCAATGATTTTCCGTCGCCGTCGACCGCAGGCGAAGAGATGTCCACACCGAATCGGCGCGCGGCGGTCTCGAGCAATGGCGACGTGGTGTGACCACCAAGCTCTTTGCCGAGGTCGGCGTTGTTCCACAGTCCGAGTAGTTCGGCGCCTACGCGATCGACCAGCACCACGTTGGTTCCACCGATCGCGAACATCTCGTCGGACGGAAACAACTTCTGAAATCCATCTCCTCCCATGGCGGGCGCGCCGTCTGCGAGCACCACATCAGGAGTATTAATCTCGAGCACGTCTGCGATGCGTTCGGCGAACACCTCGAGAGCGTGGACATAGGCTGCGCGATCTTCAGGATCGCCCTTCTTTTTAGCGTCCAAATACGGATTGAGCTCGCGATGCATGCGCCATTTTTGTCTGAACGCAGGAGACGCATCACTGAGATCGATCGTGCCCTGCGTGCCTTTGATGCCTAGCGAGTAGACCGCAAACCTGTGCGCCTTGACCTTGGGGATCGAGATGAACAATCCGTGGTCGAGCGCCTCGGCGAGGATCTTGGGCATGAGCAACGTCGGGACGTTGGTCTTGTCCATCCCAGTCACTTGGAGTGGCTTGCCAGGTTGGTCTCCGTTCACGTCGAAGACACCGTCGTCGTCCATCGCGACGAGTGGCACGCCCTCTTCATGAGTCATGGCTTCGTAGCCTCCGACCTTGATGAGCTTCTCCCAGTCCTTGTGAGTCGCACCCCAGCCTTCGGCGACTGTGATGTTGGTGTACCCGCGCGCTTTGAGGCAGCGAATCACTCCGCGGACGAACTCGGGGTCCGTGGTGCGACCTTTGACACCGTCGTCGCTTCCGTTCTTGAACCAATCGAAGCCGCCGATGTTCGGCTTGAGCAAGATTGGTGTGTTCGGATCGCGCTTGGGAACCTTCGCTTCGCAAATGCGCTTGCCGAGATCGACAGCGCTCGTTCCCGTGAGCACGGTCACCGCATCGTGATCTGCCGCGAGTCGCGCTCGGTGTTTGGTTCGCAGGATGGCTCCGTCGACTTGTCCGCTCGCGAGCACTGCGGGTCCCGCGTCGTAGGCCTCGGACGCGTGCGTGACGGTGTCTGCATCGATGGGTGTCGCGGCGTCCGGCGCAGACGGCTTGTCGTGCGGACAACCCAGGAGGGTCACAAACACCGCGAAAAACGGCCATATTGCGATGGCTTTGGGGAAAGAGAGAAGGCTCGTCACAACCGCAGCATAGTTGATAGAGTACCGGCGCGGACGGGATGGAGCGGTTTGACTTTTTCAAGCTCTCGCGTGAGCGGCAAGAGCGCTTCATCGCGAGCACGAAAGGCGCAGCGCCTCCGGCGCCTATTCTCGCGCGCCGTGGCGGCACGTCGAGCGCACGCATCCACGCGCTCATCGCGCTGATCGCGGCGCTGTTGTTTGCAGGTCTGCTCGTGCAGGGTTTTGGATCTCTGTCGAGCCCGCTCGCGGTGCACAAGCCCGCGCTGCTTGGCGCCTATGTCGTGCTGGTGTTCTTGCTTCCGTTTGGTGTTCTGCGTGCGCTCGCTTTCGCTCGCGAGACCAAGATGCTGCCATACAAGGCCGGCATTTATGCGTTTCCGATGACGCTGATCGACGCGCGACAAAAACATCTGCGTGTGTACCCGATGACCGACCTGGTCAAAGCAGAACCAGGGCCTGGCGGATTCGTGCTCACCGTCAAAGGAGCTGGAGCGATCAGCTTTCCGCTTGGTAGTGGCGAGTCGGCCGACCAGCTCAGTCAGCAAATCGAGATCGCAAAAGCCAACGTCGCGCACGCAGTCGCTTCACAAGACGAAGGCGAACTCGTCACGCTCGATCCGCTCTACGAGGGGAAGCGATGGTCTAGTCCGATCGGGCCAAAAGAAGCCTTGATCGAGACGCCACCGGGTTACAAGCGACTCACGCCGTTGATCGCGCTCGCAGTCGCCATCACGCTCGGCCCTTTGATGTGGTTCTCGCGCAACGCCTCGAGCGAAGACTCGATGTTGCTCAAGGCGACTGCTCTCAACACGCCAGCCGCCTATCGGCAGTACTTGGCTGTGGGGAGTCGGCACTCAGACGATGTCTCGCGGGTGATGCTCCCTCGGGCCGAGCTCAAAGATGCCCAGGCTCTGGGCACGGTCGAAGGGATGCAGGCTTTCATCGCCTCGCATCCAAACTCGGCGATCGATGGCGAAGCGCAGAACGCACTTCATGATGCGTACGCGCGCGAGCTCGAGACCGCCAAGAAGGTCGGAACCGTCACTGCGCTGCAAGCCTTCGCGCAAAAGTATCCGCAACACGGCATGAGCGCAGACTTGGCGAAGGCGACACACGCGTTATACGACGCCGTTTTCGCTAAATTCAAGACACGTGCAGCGAGCGCGGATCCCGGCCTTTTATCGTTTGTTCAGCGGCTCTTGGCTTTCCTCGAAGCCCATGGTCCGACCATGCGTGTGGCCATCGCCCGCGAGTTGGGGCCAGGGGTCGAGCGCGCGGACAAATTCATCGGGGCGAGTTCTCTCAATCGTGGACGAGGCAACAAGCAAGTCTCCCATTGGTTCGACGCACCGCCACCAACGAGCGCGGACGTGATCGCAAAGTCGATCGCGACGACCTTCGACGACGTCTTCCCGACCGACGTTCTCACGTTCGCCGCCGCACCAAACGCAGACGACAACGCGATCGCCGCGCTCAAAGAACCTTCCATTTTCATCAAGCTTCGAATCGACTGGCCAGGCGTGGTCTACGGCAGCACGACGATGAAGCGCGCGTTCGCGGGAATCTCCATGTCCGGTGATGCGACCGCGACGATTCCCGGCGATCCGAAGACGTTCCACATCAGTGTGGTCGTCGGGGCCGCGCGTGGACTTCTCCTCGAATACGAGACGCCGACCCACCCGCTGATGAAGTCGAACATCACGGTGAATCCTGACGCGCCAGAAGCGGGCGTGTACGGGCTGCAGGAGTTGCGTGGGATTGATCTGGCGACGAGTGTCGTGGAGCGGGCGTTCTTCAAGATGGAGAAGCACTGAGGTTCATGCGACGCGTTGTTGCGGTGGCGTTTGTGCTGGCGGTCTCGCGAGTGGCGCTGGCGGATCCAGATCCGTCTCCCGATCCGTCGCCGTCCCCGTCCTTGTTCCCGTCCCCGCTCCCGTCCCCATCCCCGCTCCCGTCCCCGTCCCCGTCTTCTGCGGCCGATGCGGTGGCTTCGGATGTTGCGCCGCCTACTTTGTTTCTGCCGCCGCCTCCGGTTTCTCCGCGCGATCCGTTGCGCGTCGTCGAGCCTTGGTCGGATGCTGATCCGCCCAGCGCGATGATGAGGCGCGCGATTGGTGACTTCGGATTTCGTATCGGGGCCGAGTACCGCGCGCAAGACCTCTACATTCACAACATCTCGCCCACGACGGAGAGCGCGCGCAATGTCTCGTGGATCGAGCATCGATTGCGGGTCGACGCTGTGGCTGACTATCTCTTGACGCTGGCCAGCGGAGCCGACCGGCGGGTGACCGGCGTCTATGCCTTGCTGCAATCACTGTTGCCGCTGCTGGCCTATGCTGGCGCGCTCTGGCTGCCGGTTCTGATCCACGGCAATCGCCGGGCAATGCCGGGGCCTGCATGAACGGAGCCTTG
>JAYVXK010000192.1:0-2386 GCA_043785265.1 Myxococcales bacterium
CCCGTGCACGCGCCATAAAACCCCACGCGCCCCTGTCGCTGCAGCACGATCATGCGAGCGTCAATCAACCGCAACCGACGCATCTCCCGATAAGCCCGAAGCACCGTCTCCTCCGGAAGCAGCGGATCAGTAGCAGGATCCGCAGACCCATCCTCTCGCAGCACCCGCAGCAAGCCAACGTCCGGATCCGACTCAGAAGTAACAAACTCAGGGATGCTCATCGTAGGGCGCGCACTCTACCGGCAACCCCCCACCCACTCAACCGCCCATCTACTATTGCTCCCCACCCCTTCGGAGAAGGGGTGCTGGTTTTCGCCGAGACCAAGCGAGCGCTGCGGCGGGGCGGAGGAGCCGTACTCCGCGTACGTTGACGACCCCCGACGCAGCGATCGCGCCGGTATCGGCGAAAAACAGCGCCCCTTCTATTGGCATTCGCCTAGCCAGTCGGGCAGCGACCCGCCCCAGTTCACGCCTTTGCAGGCCTTGCCTTGCGGGCAGCCGCCCGTGCCGGGGCCACCGCCAAGTGCGCCGCCGTCGAACGGAGTTGGGGTCTTCGACAACTTGTTCCAGCAAACGAACGTGCAGTTGTTGGTGCTTCCGTTGCCGATGCACATCATGCCGTCTTTGCAGTCATTGGCAGCAGTACACACCGCACCCTCTGCTTTGCCGGGTGGGTTGAAGATGTCCGAGCATGCGGAGCTGCCGACACCGTCTTTGACGAGACAGGTCTGACCGGTGCCGCACGGTTGCACGCCAAATGGCTGGCACGGTTTTGCGTATTCGCACACCGAGTAGAGTGTGTTGCCCTTGCCATCGACGATGTTGAGATCGCAGACGCCTGGGTAGCCTTCTTTGGTGGTGCCGCAGACGGTGCTGTCACCGCCAGCACCTGGTTTGCCGCAGCACGGGTGCGAGCAGCGACCTTCTTGGCATTGCAAACCTTTGATGCAGGGATTGTCGCCGCCAGTCGTGCACGGCTCGCCTTCAGCGAGCGCGCCCGTACCAGGAGGTTGGCAGCTGGTTCCGGAACCGCCATCGGGGAGCAGCGCGACGCACTCGTTGCCCTTCGGACAATTTTGCGAGACGAGGTCGCACTCGCCCATGATTGGGTTGGTCTTGCACTCGGGGATGGTCTTCGCGGAGTCCTTGCCTGCGTCACCCGGTCCAGCTTCGTTGCTGACGCTCGTATCGGCGCCACCGTCTTGATCAGGGTTGACGCCAACGGTGGTGCTACACGCAACAGCAAAGACGCTTGCGCCACCGAGGACTGCAAGCGAGACAAGGAAGGGGACGCGGATATGCATCCTTGTTTTGTGACGCCAAACGCGCCCGTTGTCCACTTTATTGGTGCGCGTCGGGTGGCGTCAGTGTGATCGGGCGCAGGACTTCGGTTTGCGGACGCGTCGGTGGAATGGCCGTCATGGCGTGGCCGAGTTGGCCTTCTTGCACGGTGGCGGCGTCGACTGTCTCTACGTTCGAGCCAGTGGACACAGCGTTGTCACCGCATTGATTGGCGCACCCTCCGAGAAAGAATCCGACGAGGAGGGTGCGCGACGCCACTCGCGCGGAGGGCAAAACCCATCGCATGTTTGGGCGCATGTCAGGGGCCGCAGAAGTACGTCACGATGCGTTTGACGTAGTCGGCATCCTGCGCCTTCGGGTCTGCGATCGTCGAGTCAGCGAAGCAATTGTTGACCTCTGGCGGCGCGGCGTCGCCGAACTGCGCGGCGCATGCGGTGTCGACCGCGGCGCCGTAGGTCTTGCATTCCTTCTTGAGCGCCGATGTCACGCAAGCCGAAAAATCAGGCGTCGTCGTGTTGTCACACGCTGTGCAGGCTGCGTCTTGGCAACCATAAGAAGCATCGAGCGCCTTGCCGCACTGTGTGGCTGGCACCGCGAGATCCAAGCAGCCAGGCACGTTGAAGGAGAGCGTCTTGCCGTCGGGCGAAACGAACGGACCCCACGCCGGGTCCGTGGCGCCGCTCTCGATGCAAGTGCCACAAGCCGCTGCCGGTTGACCGTTGCCAAACTGCGCGCACTTGGTTTTGTCGGTGCCCTCGATGCAGAGCACGTAGTCGTCGATGTTCAGCGTGGTGCACTTCTTCTGCGCCTTGCCAGAAGGGGGGCTGTAGGGGCGCGGCGTGTACGCAGTCGTGTCGACTGGGCCACACACTGCGAGTGCGCTGTCCAAAGGACTGCTGTCGGGGACCGCGCTGTCTTTCTTGATGGGACCGCTGTCGGCATTCGGAAGGCCCGAGTCGGTGTCGACGACTGTGACCGTCGACGAACAACCGTAAGAGATCGTCATCACCAAGACCGACGCTGATGCGACGGACACTGCACTGAACAACTTCATCACTGCCTCCAAAAACAATCAAAACGGCCG
>JAYVXK010000193.1:0-7939 GCA_043785265.1 Myxococcales bacterium
AAGAACAGGAAGATGTCATGACGCGATTGACCGGTTGGCTGGGCACCTGCGCTGGACTCGTCTTGATGGTCGCGAGCTGCGGCGCGCGAGACACGAGCAACGCCGAGGGCGTGGACGCGAGCACTTCTGCTCCTTCCTATGCACCGACTCCTGAGCAACAGGTGCGCGCTGCCTATGTGTCGGCACGACAGGCAGAGGGCACGACCGACCCGGCCTACGCATTTCATCTGACTGGGAACGCGATGGACTCTGTCCATCCAGAGACGCAGATGCGCGCGCATGTGACTGGGGACGGAGTCACGCTATCGAGAGCCGGAGAATCCTGGAGTGCGACGCTGCACACGGCGGGCCTCGGATGTCATCCTGAGCGAAGCGAAGGATCCTCGGGGGATCCTTCGGCCGTTGGCCTCAGGATGACAGGAGCGAGCAATCGCGTGCAAGTCGAC
Organism: Myxococcales bacterium; assembly: GCA_043785265.1. Lineage (GTDB taxonomy): Bacteria > Myxococcota_A > Polyangia > Polyangiales > Polyangiaceae > JANYHY01. Next base: position 447 of record JAYVXK010000193.1, read on the forward strand.
AAGATCGTCGGCGATCAGCCATTCACCGAGTGGTACACACAAGGCGCTCTCGGGTTGGAACAAGGCTGGACGCTTCAGGACAATCCCTGCGCTACCGGAGCGCTCGAACTACGAGTGGAAGTCACTGGTCTCGCAGTCGCCGATGGGAAGAACGGAATCGAACTGTGCGACGAAACCGGCAAAAACAAGGCCGATTATACGGATGTGTGGGCGCGTGACGCCAAGGGAAGACCTCTCGAGACGACGATGAGCGCACGTCACGGGCTGATCGCGATTCATGTCGACACGCGCGGCGCGGCGTTTCCCGTGGAAGTCGACCCGCTCGTGTGGATTCAACAGCAGAAACTCACCGCTAGCGACGGGGCCGCGAGCGACGAGTTCGGCAATTCGGTGGCCGTTTCGGGCAACACTGCGGTCGTGGGCGCCTACAACAATACGGTTGGCACAAACGCCCGACAAGGTGCGGCGTACGTCTTCGTGCAAACCGGCACGACCTGGACTCCGCAGCAAAAGCTTACAAGCAGCGATGGGGCCGCAAGCGATCTATTCGGTTACTCCGTGGCAGTTTCAGGTGGAACGGCGGTCATCGGCGCGCTCCGCAACGCCGTCGGCGCGAACACCAACCAGGGTGCGGCCTACGTGTTCGTTCAAAACGGCACCACGTGGACGCAGCAACAAAAGCTCACCGCCAGCGACGGCGCCGCAGCCGATTACTTTGGCTACTCGGTAGCCGTCTCGGGAGGCACTGTCGTCGTCGGAGATCAGCTAAAGACCGTCGGCGCCAACACCAATCAAGGCGCTGCCTACGTCTTCGTGCAGACCGGAACGACCTGGGCGCAGCAGCAAAAGCTCACCGCGAGCGACGGTGCCAGCCAGGATTACTTTGGGAAGTCAGTGGCCGTTTCCGGCGGCATTGCGGTCGTGGGAGCGTTAGAAAAGAACATCGGCGCCAACACCAATCAAGGCGCGGCTTACGTCTTCGTGCAAAGTGGCACGACGTGGAGCGAGCAGCAAAAACTCACCGCCAGTGATGGTATTGCATTCGACCGCTTCGGTTACTCCGTGGCCGTTTCTGGTGCCACTTTGGTTGTAGGTGCCGCGAACAAGAAAATCGGCGCCAATCTCGGCCAAGGCGCGGCTTACGTCTTCGTGCAAAGTGGCGCGACGTGGAGCGAGCAGCAAAAGCTCACTGCGAGCGACGGCGCCAAGAGCGACTCTTTCGGCGTCTCTGTGGGCCTTTCTGGGAGCACTGCGGTCGTCGGCGCGGACATCAAAACCGTCAACTCCAATACCTTCCAAGGCGCCGCTTACGTCTTCGTGCAAGCCGGTACGGTCTGGACGCAGCAACAAGAACTTACCGCGAGTGACGGCGCAGCGAACGACACCTTTGGCCTCTCTGTGGCACTGTCAGGCAACACAGTCGTCGTCGGAGCCTCTGGCAAGACAGTAGGTTCCAACTCCACACAGGGCGCCGTCTATGCATTCCACAGCGGGCTCTCTGTCGCTTCGCCGTGCACCAAGCCCACCGACTGCGCCATAGGCTTCTGTGTCGACGGTTTTTGCTGCGACACGGCGTGCACAGGCGTCTGCCAAGCATGCGCGGCATCGGTGAAGCAGAGTGGGAAGGATGATGGCACCTGTGGTCCTACCCTCAACGGCCAGAACCCGCACAACGACCCGTGCGCGGTCGACCCGCTCGGCACTTGTGGACACGACGGTCTTTGCGATGGAAAGGGCGCGTGCCGCAACCATCCCCCATCTGGCACCCCATGCGCGACAGCGTGCAAGGTAGACCAAGAAACCGACAGTACCTGCGACGACAATGGCAAATGCAACCTTGGCGCGACGAAGGCGTGCGGCAACTATCTGTGCGACGCCAACAAGTGCAAGACTTCGTGCGCCACCAATAACGACTGCAACACGAGCTACGCGTGCCTGGCGGGCAAATGCGCTGCTGGAGCCGCTTGCGTTGGCAACGAGTCGCATGGCGCGGATGGCACCGTCGTAACTTGTGCTCCATACCGATGCGATACGGGTGGGACCTGCAAGTCGACCTGCAACTCGGTCGATGACTGCGTCGCACCGGCCGTGTGCGATCCCTCTGGCAAGTGCGTCTCGCCTGCGCCCGGCAACTCGGGTGGATGCTCGACGAACGGTAGCGGCGGCACGACCACCGGAATTGCGGTCTGGCTACTGATGGGTGTGATCACGCGACTGCGGCGTCGGACTGCTGGGAGCAAATCATGACGACGATGACTCGATGGCTGGGCACCTGCGCGGGGCTAGTTTTGATGGCAGCGAGCTGCGGCGCGCGCGATACAAGCACCGCGGAGGGCGTTGACGCGAGCACGTCCGTACCTTCCTATGCGCCGACTCCTGAACAACAGGTGCGCGCAGCCTATATTTCTGCAAGACAATCAGAGAGCGCGTCCGACCCAGCCTATGCATTTCATCAGACTGGGAACGCGATGGAGACGGTCCATCCTGCGTCGCAGATGCGAGCACTCGTGACTGGGGACGGAGTCACACTATCCAAAGCAGGAGAGGCCTGGACAGCAACACTGCACACCGCGAGCATAGGGTGTCATCCTGAGCGCAGCGAAGGATCCCCGGGGGATCCTTCGGCCGCTGGCCTCAGGATGACAGGGTCGAGCAATCGCGTGCAGGTCGACAAGAACGTAGGCGAGAAGCACTTCACGGAGTTGTACATCGAGGGCGTCCTGGGGTTGGAACAAGGCTGGACGCTCCGCGACAATCCCTGCGCCAGCGGAGCCGTCGAACTGCGAGTGGACGTTGCGGGTCTCTCCGTCGTCGATGGGAAGGACGGAATCGACTTGCGCGACGAATCTGGCCAAAACAAGGCGCACTACACGGACGCGTGGGCGCGCGACGCCAAGGGAAGACCGCTCGAAACCACCATGAGCGCGAGCGGTGGAAGCATCGCGATTCGTGTCGACACGCGCGGCGCGACCTTCCCAGTCGAGATCGATCCGCTCGTTTGGTTTCAGCAGCAAGAGCTCACTGCCAGCGACGGCGCGGCAAACGACTACTTCGGCGATTCGGTCGCCATTTCGGGCGCAACAGCCGTCGTGGGGGTGTCCAGCAAAACGGTTGGAGCAAATGCCCAGCAGGGCGCGGTCTATGTTTTCGCGCAGAGCGGCACCGCCTGGGCGCAGCAACAAAAGCTCACTGCTAGCGGCGGAGCAGCCGGCGACTACTTCGGCGGCGCGGTCGCCCTGTCCGGGGGCACATTGGTCGTGGGGGCCGCCGGCGCGAGCGCCCAGCAGGGGGTGGCCTATGTTTTCGTTCAGAACGGCACGACCTGGACGCAGCAGCAGAAGCTCACCGCCGCCGATGGTGCGGCAGGCGACTACTTTGGCAGCTCTGTTGCCCTTTCTGGTGGCACAGCGGTCGTTGGCGCCGTCTTCAAGAGTGTTGGCGCAAACTTCGCGCAGGGCGCTGCCTACGTCTTCGTGCAGAGCGGTGCGACCTGGCCGCAGCAGCAAGAACTCATCGCCAACGACGGTGCTGCAAACGACTACTTCGGAAACTCAGTCGCCGTTTCTGGCGGCACCGCAGTCGTGGGGGCGGCCGGCAAGAAAATCGGCGCCAACGTTGCGCAAGGCGGGGCTTACGTCTTCGTTCAAGGCGGCACCACCTGGAGCCAGCAACAAACTCTCACTGCGAGCGATGGTGCCAAGCAGGACTACTTCGGCAGTTCGGTGGCCGTGTCGGGCAACACTGCGATGATCGGAGACTACACCAAGACGGTTGGCTTCAATGTGCAGCAAGGAGCCGCCTACATGTTTGTGCAAAGCGGCACTACATGGATCGAGCAGCAAAGGCTCATCGCCAGCGACGGGGCCACACAGGATCGCTTCGGCTACGCCGTGGCGGTTTCCGGGAGCATCGCGTTCGTGGGAGCACAGGCGCACACGGTAGGTTCGAACGCAGGGCAAGGGGTCGTCTACGCGTTCAACGACGGTCCCTCGAATGGCACGCCCTGCGCCAAACCTTCCGAGTGCGGCAGTGGATTTTGCGTCGACGGCTTCTGCTGCGACACCGCCTGCAAAGGTGTCTGCCAGGCTTGCGCAGCTGCGCTGAAGCCCTCTGGAAAGGACGACGGCCTCTGTGGTCCTGCGACCACCGGCACCAACCCCCACAAGGACCCCTGCCCTATCGATGCTCCTGCCACCTGCGGCCACGATGGCCTTTGCGATGGTGCTGGCGCGTGCAGAGTCTATGCGGCTTCGGGTACCACATGCGCGACTGCGTGCGCAGTGGATCAAGAAACCGACAGCGCTTGCGATGGTAACGGGAAGTGCCTGGTGGGCGCAGCGAAGACCTGCGGCAACTATCTGTGCGATGCAATCAAGTGCAAGACTTCATGCAACAGCAAGTCTGACTGCAGTGCTATCTACGCCTGTCAAGCGGGCAAGTGTGTCGCGAGCGCGATATGCAGTGGCAACGACTCGCAAAGCGCCGATGGCAGCAGCGTCCATTGCGCTCCCTATCAATGCGGTACGAACGGGACTTGTAAGTCGACGTGCAACTCAGTCGACGACTGCGCACCGCCAGCTGCCTGCAACACCTCGGGTAAGTGTGTCGTGCCCGCGTCGAGCGACTCTGGCGGGTGTGCTGTGAGCGGTGGCGGGCTCACTCCCGCTGGCTTCGTGGTGTGGCTGTTGATGGCGGGGACCGCTCTGGTGATCACAAAAATGCGACGCCGGTCGCGCGCGAGGAACTCATGACACGACTGACTGGTTGGCTGGGCACGTGCGCAACGCTCGTCCTGCTCGTTGCAAGCTGCGGTGCGCGAGACTCGAACAACGCGGAGAGCCCGGACGCGAGCACGTCCATACCTTCCTATGCACCCAGTCCCGAGCAACAGGTACGCGCTGCGTATGTGTCTGCAAGGCAGGCTGAAGGTGCGACCGATCCAGCCTATGCATTTCACGCCGATGGCAATGCGATGGTGGCCATGCACCCAGAGTCACGGATGCGCGCGCGCGTCGATGCGGAGGGGATCACACTCTCGCAAGCCGGCGAAGCATGGAGCGCGAAGCTGCACACGGGGAGCATCGCATGCGAGGGAACGACCGGTGGCGTCGCCTATCGAGGGGTGTCAGCGAGCGACAAGAGCAATCACGTCCAGACGGAGAAGAGCGCCGGAGAGCAGCACTTCACCGAGTGGTACACCCAAGGTGCCCTTGGGTTGGAGCAAGGCTGGACGCTCCATGAAAATCCTTGCGCGAGCGGACCACTCGAGGTTCGAGTCGACGTCGAGAAGCTGAGCGTTGTCGAAGCGAAGAACGGGCTCGAGCTACGCGACGCGACTGGGCGCCACACGGTGCGCTACACAGACGGCTGGGCGCGTGACGCCAACGGGCGAGCGCTCGCGACCACCATGAGTGCGGCGAGCGGTGCGATCGCGATTCATGTCGACACGCGCGGAGCCACCTTCCCAGTGGACGTGGACCCACTCGTGTGGATTCCACAGCCTGACCTCGCAGCTAGCGACGGCGCTGCGGGCGATGACTTCGGTATCTCGGTGGCCGTTTCGGGCGGTACTGCGGTCGTCGGAGCTTATGCCAAGACCGTCAACGCCAAAGCTAAAGCAGGCGCCGCTTATGTCTTCGTGCAAACGGGCACCACCTGGAGTCAGCAACAAGAACTCACCCCGAGCGATGGAGCCGCGAGTGATTACTTCGGTGCGTGCGTGTCCGTTTCTGCGGGGATCGCGGTCGTCTGTGCGCCCGCCCATACCGTCGGCAGCAACGCCGCTCAGGGCGCGGCCTACGTCTTCGTGCAAAACGGGAGCACCTGGAGCCAGCAACAAGAACTTACTGCCAGCGATGGTGCCGCAGGAGACCGGCTTGGCAGTTCGGTGAGCATCTCCGGAGGTACTCTGGTCGCAGGCGCCTATGGTGTAAACAGTACCCAGGGAGCGGCTTACGTCTTCGTGCAAAACGGCACCACGTGGAGCCAGCAACAAAAGCTCACCGCGAGTGACGGAGTGCCAGGCGACTACCTCGGTCTCTCGATAGCGCTCTCTGGCAACATTGTGCTGGCAGGGTCGACCTACAAGAACTTCGGCGCAAACGCCGAGCAAGGCGCAGCTTACGTCTTCGTACGAAATGGCACGACCTGGACGCAGCAACAAAAACTCACCGCCAGTGATGGTGCTGTCAACGATCACTTCGGCATATCGGTTGGTCTGTCTGGCAGCACTGCCATCATCGGAGCGCGCGACAAGAAAGTCGGAGCAAACAATCAGCAAGGTGCGGTTTATGTATTGGTGCAAAGCGGCACCACCTGGACGCAGCAGCAAGTACTCACCGCGAGCGACGGGGCGTCTAGCGACCACTTCGGTGAGTCGGTCACTGTCGACGGCAATACCGCGATCGTCGGGGCCTACGGCAAGGCCTCTGGCTCGAACGTTTATCAAGGCGCCGCGTACGCGTTTGTGCGAACGGGCACCACGTGGACGGAGCAGCAACGGCTCACCCCCAGTGACGCCGCCACAAATGACTACTTCGGTTACACGGTCGGCGTTTCTGGCACTACAGCAATCGTGGGAGCCTTTGGCAAGACCGTGGGTGCCAACACATCACAGGGTTCGGCCTATGTGTTCAACCAGGGCCCCCCGAACGGCACCACGTGCAGCAAACCTTCCGATTGCGCCAGTACCTTCTGCGTCGATGGCTTTTGCTGCGACACTGCGTGCACGGGATGCCAGGCCTGCGCGGCCGTACTGAAGCCGTCGGGGAAGGACGACGGCACCTGTGGCCCCGCCCTCACAGGTACGAACCCGCACAAGGCTCCGTGCCCTGTCGACCTCCCTGCTACATGCGGCCACGATGGTCTCTGCGATGGGGCTGGGGCGTGCCGCGTCCATGCTCCCTCTGGCACTCCCTGCACGACGACATGCGCGTCGGGCCTCGAGACCGACAGCGCTTGCGACGGCAACGGCAAGTGCAACCTGGGCGGGTCCAAGCCGTGCGGCAACTACGTCTGCGAAGCCACCCAGTGCAAGACTTCGTGCGTTACCACGGCGGATTGCAGCACGGGCTACGTCTGCCAGGGCGGCAAATGCGCGGCTGGAGCTGTTTGCGTCGGCAGCGACTCGCAAGGCGGCGATGGGAAGGTCGCCGCTTGTGCTCCCTATCAATGCGACAAGACCGACGGGACCTGCAAGGCGATCTATAAGTCGGTCGACGACTGCGTCGCGCCCGCGACGTGCGATCCCTCGGGCAAGTGTGTTGCGCCTACCGCAAGTAACTCGGGCGGATGTTCCACGAGCGGCGGACGGCACGTCTCCGGCGACGCCGGAGCGTGGTCTACACCAGGGAGTGGAACGACAGCTGGAATGACAGTGTTTTTGCTGATGGGTGCGATCACAAGACTGCGGCGCAGGTCGCGCAAGAACAGGAAGATGTCATGACGCGATTGACCGGTTGGCTGGGCACCTGCGCTGGACTCGTCTTGATGGT